>JANTGI010000020.1 GCA_024762995.1 Saprospiraceae bacterium
ACCCCAAAAGCAACTTGTAGCGCTCCCACCAAAAGCAGCTTGCTGCGCCCCAAAGACCAAAAGCAGCTTGCTGCGCTCCAAAGACCAAAAGCGCCACAGGCGCGCCCCAAAGACCTCCTCCCCCAACACATAAAAAAATAATAAAATAAATTTTTGGAATAATATTTGTTTTACACCATACAAACTTACATACACACAAAAAATTATTTCCACGCACAGACACTAGCGGACGACGGCCAAACAAAAAATAGCCGAAATCTAATAGTGACAAATTAAACACCAAATACTATGAGTACTAGTCTGAGAATTTTAATTTCGGCTACTGCTATTATTGGGTTACTTACGGTAACTGCTTTTCAGCAAAATAGCCTTATCTCCTACAAACAACTTATTGGCGTCCAAAGCCAAAAGCTCAAAAAGCAAGCTCAAACCATTGAAAATCAAGCTGAAGAAATCGAAGAATTGACCATCAGCAATACTTTACTGGAAGATCAACTCCTCCTAGTCAGAGACAGCATCAGCATTTTGCAGAATGATCTCGCTGCACTAAAAACGACGCTCGAAAAAAGTAAAACGAACCTTTCTGCCATTCAAAAAGAATTAAAGGTCCGTCAAAAAGAACTAGATTTTGTCAAAGCTGAATTATTGCAGAAAACTTCCAATTCGGCGAAAGTCGCTCAACTTAAAGAAAAAGTAGCCGAGCTCGAAGAGCAATTAGAGCAATTGAACTACCTAAAGCAAAATGAGCAAGAAGATTTCGTCGAATATGAAACCGAAGCCCAAGACTTAGAGACAGAAGTCGTTGAAAAAGAACAAACCGCCGAAAAAATGACCCAATTAAAGGCCATTTTGGAGAATACCATTATTGATTATAAAGGAATTTCCCTAAGAACAGAAAGAGATGGAGACAATATCTCCAAAATAAAAAAGAACGGTAAAAATTGGAAATATACCTTTATCAACTTTGATTTGCAAAATACAAATCCCGCATTTTTGGTCGGTTCTACATTTGAATGGCGCATCATTGACATGGACAATGGCGAGCCCATCTCCTTTATAGAATCCAACCAAGTTTATCCCAAAGGAATAGATACAAAAGGATTTTCTTTTACTTATCAAGGATATGCCCAAGAAGCCGTTTTTATCAATACCCAAGAAAAACAAGGGAGTAGCTACGAATTAAAACTATACTATCTGGAAGACGACCAAGCCTACTACGTAAATGGCAGCTCCAGACCCATTGTCTTTGACAAACATTGCATAGACTAAAACCAACTATTTAGTCACGCCCCATTTTCTATAAAATTCGCCTGTTTTGCCCAATTTTTTCTGGTAGCTCACAGCTATGAGTCAAAAAATTGGGCAAAACCATTTTTAAATGAGCATCTTCAAGCTGACCCATCCAAATATATTAGTGATTATTGACCTATTTTTTCCCCTAAAAAGCAAATGCTTTCGCAAAAAATCGTAATTTTGTGAAAACACCATGCAGCTTAAAAGCTTAGTCACCCAAGCTCATGAATGGCTTCAACACTAATCAATTGGAAAAGTATAAAATTCTATCTTTAGACGGCGGCGGCTCTTGGGCATTAGTCCAAGCCATGACCTTAGGACGGATATTTGGAGATATTCCCGGTAGGGAAATACTCGCCCACTTTGACCTAGTCATTGCCAATTCCGGTGGAAGCATCGTAGCAGCAGGCCTTGCGGAAAACTACCGCCCAAGCCAATTGGAAGACCTATTCCTCAATGAATCTATCAGAAAAAGTATTTTTTACAATCTTGGATTTACCCAAAAATCATTGATCACCAGAATCACCCGCTTATTTGGCATCGGCCCCAAGTATTCGGCGGAAGCCAAGTATAATGGTCTCCAAAAAGTCCTACCCGAATTAAGCAAAATCCCTTTGACCCAAGTTCCGGCCCTCATTCCCGGCAAGCGGAATACCCAATTCATGGTAACCACCTATGATTATTACCGCAATAGAGCAAGATTTTTTCGCTCCAATATGAAAAGCTTCTCCAAAACCGCCAATTTATCCAATCGAAGAAAGCGAAATGTCCCCAGAAATCCTGACCCCGCTACCTTTGTCCAAGCCATTCATGCGGCTACCAATGCGCCCGTCAACTATTTTGACAAGCCGGCCAAAATCCAATTTGAGACATCAAGGGGCATTGTCGAAAGATTTTTTTGGGACGGAGCCGTCGGTGGCTACAACAATCCGGTTTTGGCCGGAGTCATCGAAGCCCTAAGTAATGGTATTGCCGCCGAAAACATACACATCCTTTCCATCGGTACCGGCATCAAATATCTGCCCAAGCAAGATGTCTTTCAATCGGCTTACGAAGAGCTAGTCATTCGATTTGACAAACCCACATTGACGAAAGATTTGGTCAAGATGACCGCAAGCATTTTGAGTGACCCCCCGGATGCGGCCAGTTATACATCCTATACGATTATTGCACCGGACCTTCCGGCAAAATCCGAGCGTTTTGTTCGCCTGTGTCCGGTCATCCAGCCCAGTTTGCACCTCAAGGACAACGTACCTACTTGGGACATCCCCGACGAATATACCTTCCCTGAGTTTCGTGACCTGCTCCACTTGGAAATGGATGCCGTCGAAGACAAACACGTCAAATTAATCCAAAAAATGACCCAACTTTGGCTAGAGAATAAAACCTTGAACCAACCGATTCGAAATGATAAATATCTACGTTGCCTTCTAGGACACAATACTTTTGGAGAAGGTTTGGAGGACTTAAAAAGTTGGCTTCCTTAACTTACCGCTTCTGTACCTCGGTCAAATAGTAAAACAATACAGCGGTATCGCTCATCCCTGACTCCGTGGTTTATTGGTTAAGGGCACAGGGCCGAAGGCAAATAAACCTGCCCGTTGCAGGCGGGCGCCGAAGGCAAACAACCCATTCCCCCCCATTCACATCCCTACACTCGAATAACTAATACCAAAATTCAGCCCGGTCGATAAGCTAGAATGAAAAACAGAACTAAAACTCAACTCTAAGCCTTTGAGCCGGTAACTCATACCGAGTGAAGGAAGAAGGTTCTTTTCCCCGACTTGGATACCAGCCAAAAAAGAAAAGGGCTTTTTAGGGCGATAATCAAAGGCCGTTTTGATAAGATACTTGGTTTGTTGTGGTTTGGAAATTTCAAAAGCGGTAGTCAGCTTGGTTATTTTCCATATGATTCCGGCTGCAAATTCACTGTTAAAACTATAGGCAGGTTTTTCTTTTCGGTCAGGCAACGGGTTGGAGAGAAAGATGCCTGCTTGGATATTTTCCGAAAGGGGGAACTGGGTGCCTAAGTTAAAAGAAATGGTCCGAAAATCATCATAGTGATCGGCTTGCCGATTCAAAATAAGCAGGTTGCCGCCGATGGCCGTTTTTTTCGCAAGTTTTCGAGCGTAGCCCAAGGTCCATTCTTGAACAAACAGCCCATTAATCCCCAGCCTATTGACCCCCATCTGAAAACTACCGATAGATGAAGAAGTATAAGAAGCGCCTACCGCAAAACCTTGAATATCAGTACCTAAGTATCTATTTTCGATAGAAGCAAAGGCATTCAACTTGTCGGAAAAAGCGACTTGAGCCGGATTACCGTAATAGCCCGGAGCAAAGGAAGTGGCCTTGATATTAGCCATGGCGACTTGCTTGGCCGGCAGACTAAAACTCTGTGCTTTAGTTTTTCCGAAAGGGAGAATAAGTAGAAAAAATAGGGTCGTAATTTGGAATCGCATAGGAACTAAATAAAGTTTTCAAATTGGATAAGTTGATCCACTAAAGCGGGGACACCGATGGTGGCTTTTTCTTCTATAATGGATGATTTGGGGTTGGCACTAAGTTGATACGTGGGTTGAGGCTTTGGGTCAATATAGTAAATCTGGGCGTTTGGCGGAGCAAACTCAAAAAGTCCCGCAGCCGGATAAACTTGCAAGGAGGTACCTATAATCAGAACAATGTCCGCATCCGAGACTACATCGGCAGCCGTCTTTAACATCGGGACATCCTCGCTAAACCAAACAATATGGGGCCGCAATTGATTGCCCCGCTCACACAAATCCCCCCAATTAATATCCCCTTCCCAGTCATAAACCAAGGACGGATACCCCGTACTTCTTGCCTTTCGTAATTCCCCATGTAGATGAATGACCGTGCTAGAACCGGCTCTCTCATGCAAATCATCTACATTTTGGGTGATGATGGTGACTTCAAAGGCGGATTCTAATTTTTTGAGTGCCAGATGCCCTAGATTGGGCTCGACCTCCTTCAGTTGCCGACGTCTTTCATTATAGAATTGGAGCACCAATTTTGGGTTTTTCTGCCAACCTTGTGGGGAGGCCACATCCATAATATCATGGTTTTCCCACAATCCATTAGAATCTCTGAATGTACTGATTCCGCTTTCCGCACTCATTCCGGCTCCCGTTAGGACAGCAATCTTTCGCATAGGGTGTTTTTTCAACAAATTTATGTTTTTTTTGCTTGAATTGCCCAAATTTTCCATATGTTTTTCTCATTTATAAGGGTATTTTTGAGCATTTGTGACATGATTAAGTTGGTTATTTTTGGAATATTGATGGGAAGTCTTTTCCTTTGCTCAGACAAACAAAACATCCTATGAGCACTTTACGTCATCTTTACGCCCTTACCCTAATTATTTTTCTTTCCACCCATTCTTTTGCGCAAACGCCGGATGCTTGTTCTATACCGATGCCCGGATATACGAAGCTGGGAGAATTTGAAGGTCATGGTTATTATCTTTCTGACACCTTGATGAATTGGGTGGATGCAGATGCCTATACCAAAGCCAACGGTCAGTTTTTGATTTCTATTAACTCTCAAGCCGAAAATGACTTTATTCATGGACTAGTATCGGAGATGGTGCTGATTGGCTTGAATGATTTAGAGGAGGAAGGTCAACCTGTTTGGACCAATGGAGATTCGCTGGTTTACACTAATTACAGTGATTGCTCTTGGTGTTCGACCAATGACGAAAACCACAATTTTGGGGTGATGGTACCTT
Source organism: Saprospiraceae bacterium (assembly GCA_024762995.1). Taxonomy (GTDB): domain Bacteria; phylum Bacteroidota; class Bacteroidia; order Chitinophagales; family Saprospiraceae; genus HyVt-613. Next base: position 5,042 of record JANTGI010000020.1, read on the forward strand.
GGGACGGTACGTGGATTTTGGATCACTACTTTCGCTCTGCAAAGCACATCATAGAACTACCTTGCGGAAACTTGACCAGTGAGATTGAGATGGCCTGTCCGAATGATATATGGGTAGAAATTCCGCAAGGACAATTGAGTGTACCTGTGACATGGGATTTGCCGGTAGTGAGCACGGACTGCCTAGTGAATGATACGGTTATTATTTCCCAAACCATGGGTGCAGAATCCGGGTCTGATTTTATCGAAGGAGTATATACAATTGGATATCAAGCCGTGGATAGTTGCAGTAGCCTTGCGGAATGTACATTTACGGTGACCACAACGATGCCGCAAGATACCGGGTGTGGAGATTTGGAAGGATTTACAAAGTTGGGTGAATTTGAAGGTCACGGCTACTATATGTCTAACGAAGCTTCGACTTGGCAAGATGCCAAAGATTTTGCGGAAGCAGCGGGTGGGTATCTGGCCACAATGAATACCAAAAACGAAAATGATTTTGTTCAATTACACTTAGGCTTGGAAATGGTCTTTATCGGTTATAATGATGCCACCATTGAAGGACAAGGTGCTTGGGCAAATGGGGAGCCCGTCTCTTTGGATTTGAGCTATAGTAACGATAGCCTTTCAGATTATGCGGTGATGAATTTTTGGAATGGCCGGTGGGTCATGGTTAATCAATGGGTTTACAAAAAATATATCTTGGAAATGGATTGTGGGGGCGCATCTCCGACCAGTATCACCATGGATTGCCCGCAGAATATGGAAGTAACCCTGCCCGAAGACAGCGCGTTTGTACAGGTCAATTGGGATTTGCCGACCGTTTCCACCACTTGCACAAACGATACGGTCCTGCTTACGCAAACATTAGGACAGACATCCGGTGCTTATTTTGAACAAGGCAATCATACAATTGCTTATGCAGCGACGGATAGTTGCGGAAATATTGAGACTTGCTCGTTTGAAATTACCGTAAGTTCGGCAGGAGCATGTGGCCCAATAGTTGGATACACCTTATTGGGTGAATACAACGGACACGCTTATTACTTGTCAGACGAAGCCTTACACTGGGTGGATGCCCAATTTGCAGCGGCTTCCGACGGTGGCTATTTGGCGACCATAAATAGTCAGGCAGAAAATGACTTTCTGAAAGGCGTGATTGGTCATTCCTTGCCTTTTATTGGTTATAGCGACGCGGATACTGAAGGCACAGGAACTTGGGCCAACGGCGACAGTATGACCTTGGATTTGAGCTTTAATAATACGGACGAAAATGATTTTGCGGTCATTAATTTTTGGGCAGGTACCTGGCAAATGGTCAATCAATGGGTCACAAAAAAATATGTCATGGAAATAGAATGCGGAGCTGCACAAGGAGGCGTCGCTCCGGCTCCGATATTGACCACTTCATCATGGAAGCCAACTATGCATGACATTTATCCCAATCCGGCAGATGATTATATCACTGTTCGATTGACCAATCCACAAGAAAAAAATATCCAATTCAAGATTTATGATGCCCGTGGGCAGGTCTTCCTTTCGGAAAAAAGAACCTTACCAAGAGGAGCATCAGAGCTGGAATTTGAGATTACGAAACTCCCTGCGGGTATGTATTTCTTGCAATTGGGTCAAGGCGAATACCGTCGATTTGTGAAGATGGATTAACGGTAGAGCAATGTCACAGATTTGGGCTATTCTTAGAGCAAGAATTTGGCAAAACTTATACACAGGGATTATACGTACCCTAAATAGTGTATTTTAAGAATAAAGAAGCCTAATTCTTTGAGTCCGTCTCTAATTAGGGTATCTTTGTGTCAAGAAAGCCAAACATCCCTCCTAAACCCCGAGTTTCCCGATTTCCGACGGCACTGCGTGCCACCTTTGTTATTGTTCCCTTAACAACAGGAACAACCTTATGACAATTATAATCTCATTATAAATGTTCTGCTCAAGGAATTGGGTAGAGCATTTTTTTTTGGAGGTTTCTAAAAGTTTACCCAACCTTTTTTTCAGCAAACGCTGTCATGGAGTTTGAATGCTTTTATTCCGACAAAAAAATAAAAAAGATGAAATCTTTTAAATTACTCCTACTTTTCTTTCTGGGAACTGTATTGATGACCACGATGTCCTGCACCAAAGATAGTTGCACGACGACAGTTACTTACAAAAAATATTCCCCCATTTATAAGACTTTGGACGAGATGAACCAACCTGTTCAGATTCTGGAATCCAAAGAAATCAAGGAAACGGGAAAAATATTCGCATCGGGTAATTACCTGTTAATCAATGAATTGTACAAAGGAATCCATATTATAGACAATTCGACACCGACGAGTCCAAAGCAAGTAGCTTATATTGAAATAGCAGGCAATATCGACATGGCGGTAAAAGGCAATACCCTATTTGCGGACAGCTACTTTGATTTATTGGCTTTTGACTTTTCGGATCCTTCTCATCCGGTTTTGCTCAATCGCGTCAAGCATTTATATCCTGATACCAAATATCGCTATTCAAGAGCTCAAAACGCTTATATAGTAGGACAAAAGGAAGAGTTGGTGACCGAAGATGTCCCATGCACGGGAGCTTCTAATTTTTTGAGAATGCAAGAAGATGCGGTTTTCGCTAATAGTTTGGGAGGTAGTTTTTTGCCAAATTCCGGTTCGACAGGCCCTATCAATCTCTCCGGCTCGATGGCCAGCATGATTATAATGGGCGATTATCTATACATTATCAATGGCTCTGACTTAGCCATTTACTCTCCGGAAAACACACCGATACTCCAAAATACGGTTACAATTGGTTCTGGTATTGAGACTTTGTTTCCGTACGGGGACAAACTGTTTATCGGCTCCCGGACAGGAATGTTTATTTATGATAATTCAGACCCCTTACATCCGGTTCAACTCTCTAGGTTTATGCACTTTACTTCGTGTGACCCGGTATTTGTAAAGGATGATATTGCTTATGTAACACTTCGGGATGGTACACCTTGTCAAGGCGCTACAAATCAACTGGATGTTATTGATGTGAGTAATTTGATGCAACCGAGCCTGATAAAAACATATCCCATGTTTAATCCGCACGGATTGTCCGTAGATGAGGACAGATTGTACCTTTGCGATGGAAATGAAGGGCTTAAAGTGTTTGGAATCAATGACTTAAATAAGATAACCGATCACTCCAAATATACTTTCCCCGGCATGGAAGCCTATGACGTACTACGAATGCCTAACAAAGAGCTACTCATCGTCATAGCCAAAGATGGTCTGTATCAATTTGACTTGAATAATGGCATCCGATTTATCAGCAAAATTGGTGCAAACAAATAAAAAGAAACGTAAATACAAGGCATGCTTGTATCTACTTTTCTGCCTAACAAAAGGGATACCTAACAGTTACGAAGAAAACAAAATCGACTAATGATGACATTAATAAAAAGTATTGGAATGATTTTCTTCCTTTGTCCGGTCTTGCTTTTTGCGCAAGCTGACCTTACGGAAAATAAGGACTATGTGCACACCCAAAAAGGGAGCGTGTTTAAAGGGCAAATAGTGGAATATAAGCAAGGCGATTATATCCGAATCCGGATGCATAGCGGAGACACCGTCCAATTGCAAGAAAATAAAATCAAGAAGATTGTCCAGAAGGGAAAGAGCCTTTATCTCTTTAAGGAGCGGGGATATTTTTATCATCTCCAAGGAGGTATTCAAGGAGGGCTTGGATTGTATGAGGACTTTGTGTTGGGCTTAAGTTTCGAGCATACTTTTGGATATCAGTATAATCGTTGGTTGGGCGGTGGATTGAGCATCGGAGCAGAAAGATATTTTGATGGTCGGCAATTGATATTTATCCCTGTAAGTTTGAATATTCGCGGATACTTTTTGCCCCAAAACCGGACACCGTATTATTCATTGAATGTCGGTTATGGCTTTGCGGGGTTATTGGACAAACAGCAGTATAAAGAAGCCAGTGGCGGTTTGATGCTGAACCCATCGGTGGGCATTCGATTTGGTTCTCAAAAAGGAGCTTTTACACTGGATTTCGGGTTAAAAATGCAAAATGCCGTGTTGACAAGAAATCCTATCGAGCCAAGTAGTTGGGGTTGGTGGGGGCCAAGATGGCTCAAAAAAGTGGAGAAAATCCGTTATATTCGAACCGGCATCCGATTTGGGTGGCTGTTTTAAGGAGGGATTTTATAAAAACACCGCACAATTACAAAGAAAAGATATACCGAAAAAGAGATTATCGAAGGTTGTTTGCGCAATGAACGTCTCTTTCAAGAATTGCTTTATAAGCGATACGCCCCTCCTTTGTTGCGACTGTGCTTGCGTAAAATGAAAGACAGAGATACGGCGATGATCGTAGTGAATAACGGTTTTTTGAAAGTCTTTCAAAAACTGGATTCTTATGCTTTTACCGGCTCTTTTGAAGGTTGGATTCATCGTATTGTGTATCGGAGTATTGCCGATTATTATCGCTCTGAATCAAGCCAAAAAAGAAGCCACACCCTCTATGTAGAGTTTGAACGAAGAGCGGGAGAACATTTATTAGATGAGTTATATTTTGAAGATTTATTAGGGTTAGCCAAAAAATTGCCCCCGGCGACTTACAAGGTATTTTTATTGTATTTAGTCGAGGGCTTCAAACATCAAGAAATTGCCGAACAACTAGGGATTTCTATCGGTACATCTAAATGGCATTTGGCGGAAGCCAAAAAAATGCTAAAACAAATCATTCACGCTAATACCGGGGATTATGCACGATAATATGGACAATATGGAACAATTCTTTGACGATAGCTGGGAGCACATGCACGAGTTATTAGAAGAGCACCTTCCGGAAAAGGAGAAAAAGAAAAAGAGATTTTTGTTTTGGTGGTTGGGGGCGGCGGCCTTCATTATTGGGCTTGGAATTTATTTTTGGGAAGATGCCCGTTATACGCGCTTGGATCGTCCCACCGAAGTCGCCGGTAAAAACAGACCCAAAGTATCCATCCCGACCTACACACAAAAGGAAGAACGCACGCCCAAAAAGCATCCGACTACTACCCTACCCTCCACAGGTAAAAGTCAGACCGCACCGAAGAAAATAAAACATTCTAATCAAACCATCGCCCAAAAAACCAAACATTTGCTTCCGGTGCTTTCGCAAAAAAAAGAACCCACTATTGTTTTAGGTAAAAGCCTTACAGAGAAAAATCTTCAAAATAAACCATTGATTACCAGCCATATAGACCAAACACCCACACATCAAGCACAAAGAAAACAGGTATCTATTTTGGCTCCGATTGAAGGCTTAATGCCGACGCCGCTTGTTTTTGCGCAAGCTGAAGTCGTCCCCTTACTGACAGAAAAAAAACCTAAAAAATGGTATAGGGATTGCTACGCAGGCATCTCAGCTTCTGATATCGGAAATCTAGCGATGTTTGGAGGAATAGATGTGGGACGGTCTATCTCTTCCCGATTTGATTTAGATATTGGTTTAGGCTATCGGCGGGTACAGCTTCCTGCCGGTCATGTGGATTCCACCGGACAGTATTTTTCTACGATTTCATTCAAAGAAAATTCATGGAATACACCATCGTCCGGCTCGTTAAGTTCTACATTAGATAGAAGAAGCAGGATATCCATACATCGCGACTTAATAGAGCTTCCGCTAAAATTGCATTATCGAATTAGTCCTAGATGGTCAGTTCATACCGGAGTGACCGGTATCTATCAATTTGCAGCGGTGCAGAAAAAAAGGGACATGGTATATTCTAACCAATCTACCAGTGCCCCCATCCAAGTCCCCAATCAAATCACCCCGATTAATAACTTGACCAATCAATTTTATACTAGTTTTGATGTGGGAATTTCTTACAAGTGCAAGCCTTTCAACATCACTGCCGGATACAATAATTGGAATTGGTTTAAGTCCGATAATCAGCTGTATCTGAGCTTAAAATATCGATTTTAGGTAAAAAACAGTGGCCACACCGTTAAACCGTTAAACCGTTACGCCGCTACACCGTTAAACCGCCACACCGCTACACCGTTAAACCGTTACGCCGCTACACCGTTAAACCGCTACACCGTTCCACACCGTTCAAAACCCTTCTTTAATCAATGTACGAGCCAGCCCATTGGCAAAAATCATATAGGCACCATTAGGCATTTCCGCAAGGGAAATTCTAACGAGGCGATCATGTTCCGCATCCAATTCTTGCGCAAATACCATCTGGCCCAGATTATTCAAAATACGCAAGTGTACGGGTTGCTCCAAAGGTAATTCTACCATGACATAATCACTCGCCGGATTAGGGAAAATGCGAAAATCATCCGTTAGGTTTTGGTTTTCGGTGAACTGAACACCCGATGCCTGATTGAGCACAATCAATGCTTCATCATCTTCATTAGGTATTTGTGTTTGATTATTACCGGGAGAAGAATCCATATCGAGTTCATCGCATTCTGCCACTTGCGCAAACATAGGAATTGCCGTCGCCACTTTGGTAAAACCTGTGTATTCTAGGGTTAAGGATTCGTTGGGGGCGATAGAAGGAATGATCCAAGTGCCGGTCCAATCATGATACTCCGTCCCTAACGGTTCGATATAACTGGTAAAACCTAATATCGACCAGTTGGCATTATCGGACTGATTAAAGTAATCGACCACCACGTTATTAGCCGTGGCGGACCCACTATTTTCAATGGTCAAATAGGTCGTCACAAAAGACCATTGCCCCGGATTCATGTTAGAAGCAGAAATGGACAAGCTCAAATCCACATCACCGGTTTGCCCACCACTGGAACAGGTGTTGGGGACTTGAAAACCGGAGACTGCTTGGCAATTGGTGATGTTTTGGTCAGTGACAGTGAGCGTAATAGATTGGTTCGGTGCAAACTGGCTGATATTAAACGGGCCAAAAGAAGCCCCGCTACCGGTACCACTGTGGGTAAGTCCATTGAAGGCAATCTCCCAGTCATTACTCCCTGAAATGGGGACATAAAAATTAAACAAATCATCGCTGGCATCATCCGGAGTATCGTTGTCAAAACATTGAATATTAGTGACTTGTGCTTGAATGGTACAATTATCGGGCGGGGTGCTTCCACAGTCAAATTCAAGGACATACTTACGTTCTGCCCAAGTATTGTCTAACGACCACGTCCCATCCCAAGGGAACATGGTATAATAGTCATTCTCATCTGAATTTTCGGCACACCAAGAGCAATCACTGTAATTGGTGTAAGTAGGCGCAGTATTGTTAACCCATTGGAAAATCCCTTCAGCGGCATGATCAGACAATCCGATAAAGGCAATTTCGGATAAGTGATCTTGGATAAAATCATTTTCATTTTGGTCTTCGATGATGGCGAGATGACCACCCAGATTCATCGCCATAGAAGACGCATCAGACCAAGATGCCTCTTGCTGACTGACAAAATAATGGTGATTATTATAGCTGCCTAAATAATCAAATCCGGCCAGCGCCGTCGGGCAATCATCAGTCGGTGTCGTCGTCGTGTCGATGGTGGTAAATTGAGAGACCGCGCAGCCATCATTCTCACCATTCTCATTATAAGGAGTCACTTTTACATAGAAGGTCGAATGATGCGGAAACGGAAATAACTGAAAACCGGTCACATCTCCTACATCAAAATTATCCAAAATATCATGTCCGTCCGGTGTCGAACTAACGGTCAATTTATACCCATCGGCATCAGTAGCCGTCGTCCAAGCCAAAGGCGTATTTAGCGGCACATCTACGGCATTGTCCATTGGAGTCAACATTTGGCTACATCCGGGCAGGTTGCTGACGGGAATTCCCTGAATATTGACGGAATAGTCTTCAATCTCTCCAAAATCTATGTCTTCGCAAGGATCGGCAAACCCGTTTCTACTCATAATAATCCGCATGAGCGTAGGTCCTGTTTGGGCCGTTGCCGGAATGGTAATGCTGCCAAAAGTAGGATTTTCATAGGTGCCGTTAGGTGGCGCGGGCACCATTTTTTCAAAGGCGATTTCAGAAGTCTCAAAAATTTCATTTTGATTATAGTCAATCCATACTCTCCAGTATTCGTCATGCGTATAATAACCAAATCCGGACGTTAAACTTATCCAATAGGTTTGATTTTGCTCGACATCCGCAGAATGGAAGGAAAAATCCGAATAAGGCTTTCGGTAGGAAGTATTGTCAATAGTCCCAAATTTGACGTGATTTATCCACTCTCCCCAAGGGTTTTGGCTGGCCGGAATGCAATAATTCTTTGTATCCACTCCCTGAAAATTGGAGCAGTGGGGCGGCGGAATAATATAAGTACTGACTTGGCATCCGGGCTCATTGGCATCATAAAAGTAAGCCGTAAATTCATTGTCATGAATCACATAAGGGCCAAAATCAATCGGCTCGTTATAAGGCCCGGTGATGGTTTGGCCGTTGATATTGGCTACCCAATTGCCACTCGAATTTAGCCCGTTGACAGTCATCGAAATGGAAAATTCATCATCCCAACCATAGATAGGTGTGCCCATATCGTCACAATAGGATTCGTGTTGGTTGACATACAAGATACAATCATCTTGCCCCCCTTCTCCGACAATCGTCACCGAATAATCTTCCACTTCTCCATTATCAAGCGACGTACAGGGCCCCACAGGATAATCATCCAAACTAAACATGATACGCATGCGCGTTTTTCCCGAAAGGGCGGTAGTCGGGATATGAAATGAAGTATAAAGACTGCCTTGTTGCGAATTGGTTTTTCCTTGGAAGGCAATTTCATTTTCGGCATAGCTCCCGTCTTGATTATAGTCAATCCATGCCCTAAAAAAACCATTTTTATTGACACTTTGCTGGGCAGTCAATTTGACGGAAGTCTCCTCCGCTCGGTCAATCGTAAAATTAAAATCCGTAAAATCGTTATAGACTTTTTTACCGGAGTACTTGGTTAGATATTTGAGCCGAACCGAGGTAATCCAAGCATAAGTTACATTACCTTTGGGCTGGCAATATTTGTACACCATATTTAGCGGAAGCGTCGGCACATTATCCTGTTGTGCATTATCTTTTGCGCTGCCTTGCGGCAAATTAATCGTTATGGGCCCGCTATGAATAGGTGTGACTTTGACGCTGTAAGTAGTGCCGTTGCCGGAAAAATCAGATAGGTGACCATTCGTTACCACAAAGTCATCAATCGTCATCCCGGTTACGTCTTCGTTAAAAGTAGCCGTGACTATAAATGGCTCTGTTACAATGAGTTGCGGAGTTGACAAGGTCGCTTCGGGCGGCAAATCCACCTTCGCAATTTCTGTAAAGAAAGAAGGACTACCCGTCAAAGGAATGTCCGTGGCATCAACCGTAAAAGACTGCTGAGTATCCGAATAATCCCAATTGTAACGAGTCAAACTACCCATCTTCAAACCTGCCGGAAAAGAATAGGTCTTGGAGGCTACTTCAGAGTTATCTATTAAAGTTTTGGCCCACAGAGCATAGACATAGGTGCCATTTAGTTTTTTGAAAGCATAGCCTTTGACGCCTTGCGGCAAATTTAATGCGGCGGTTCGATTAGGATCATAAGTGGTTTCAGTAATAAAATCTGCCGTGGTTTTATAGCCAATAGCAGACGGATGACGTACTTGGCTTTGGGGGCTTTCATTGGTGAATTTTTTGTAAAAACCCATACACTGAAACTCATTGACAATATCACTTTCATATTCTAGATCATCGATGGAGTAAACATGCATTTGGAGTACATCATTGACCTTATTGGTCATCGCCGCTTTCATCAAAAAATTGGTCTGTCCTTCTACGGAAGCCAAGGATTCGTTGGTAAATTTTATTCGGGGAACATTGGTTTCAGTAATGGTACGCAATTTTTTGGGATAGATTTCGCCATTATAGCCGTAGGTACTCAGCACATCTTCATAGATAGCAAATCGATTATTGATGACTTGTTTAGCGGCTTCATCGGAATTACGCATATAGGCCCAATCTTGGATATTATCGTCCCAATGCCTAAGACTTCCATCAATACTCGGATAGGAATGAATGCCTAAAACATCAAAATAAGCCCCGCCCTTGTGGGGATATTGTTCGGTGACAGAACCGTCGATGGGATTATCCGTATTGCGCAATAATACATCCAAAAAAGACGGAAAACCTAATCCGGCCACCACCACATAATCGTCCGGCGAAACATATTTGATGACTTCATAAGCAATACGAAGCGTGCGCAAATAATGAAAAACAGGAGCTCTCAATTTGTAGTCGCAAGGATCCGGATTATTTTCCCAATAATTGCCCGGATAGCCCGGTGGGCGCCAACCTTTATCCGTATAAGTATAGCCGGGTTCGTTCCATATCTCCCAAAATTTGACATAATTGTCATATTTGGTGACTAGGCCGTACATATAAGCCGCAAAATAATTATTATCATTGATGGGAGTGCCGTTTTCGCCATTATCCCAGATGGGCTCATATAGATTTTTGAACATGGTGCTTTGATGACCGGGACAATATTCGGTGGTATCACGCAAGGCATCCGACGGTTCGCCCACAAATGCCGTCAAATCGTTCATCCCGAGATTAAAATAATACTCAAAAGGCTCTAATTCAATCTCATCCCCAAATTGTTCTAAGACATAAGACGCGAGCGACGGACGAAGTGAACGAGCCCCCACACCGGGAATGCCTTTGGCAGGGTTACCCGCCAATAAATCCGCAGCCGTCTGATTGCTCCAACCTAGGGGCAAAAAACCCATATTGCTACCGGGCCGAAAGTGTCCGGAATAAGCGGGGATACCATCATTAGCGGTGAAGTTCACTTGCGTAAAACCGCTAAAAGACCAAGAAAAAACGCACAGAAATAGCGCTACTCTAAGGAACTTAGGATAATAAAAGTGTTGCATGAGTGTACTTTTTTGGGCGGTTATTTTTTGGGCAAAACGGAGAAGCTTTCATGGTTATCAAACCCTATTTGGAGCTATCTAAAAAGCGAAAGACTCCCAATGATTTAACTCCTAAACTTCCCGGCTTGACTTGAATAACAACCGGTTTAAGATAAAACTAGGTAAGTGGATGCATCAAAATGGCACCTGTATTTAGACTGTTTCGGCTTCTGTCAAGGGAAAAAAAACATAACCACCATCATGGCCGTAATTTTCAACAAAGCAGAAGGCAAAGCAGCCGACACCATTAAAACGTGTCCACGTACTTTACAATATAAACCACTGATAATCATTTAGTTAAGATACTTTTGGGAAGATTGCCTAAACTATTATTATCGGTGTAAAAACTAAAATAAATCGGTAATTGGGTCTGTAAATCGGTATAAATCTTAGAAATTCAACCAAGAAAAAAGGACGTTTTTCTAAGATAAGCTTTCTTTGGCAGGAGGGATAACTCCAATGTAGTGATAATCCACGCCAATTACGAATAGATATAAAAAAACCCTACAATATTAAATAAAAATACCATTTTTATAGTAGGTCTTATATTTTTTTTAACTGCTTAGGTGGCCATAGATCGAATCCGGGCAAGTCTCGACACATTCCGGCTCGTATCGGCCTACCTACCGTTGCGGAGCAAGCAAAGTCCGTCTGCCTCCCCACAAAAAAAAGCCCTGTCAAGGAACAAACTCGACAGGGACAAAACAAAAAACAAACACTATGAACAAACATCTTACTCTTTTCCGAAAGGGAAAAGGATTATATCTTCTTGGGAAATGGGTTTATAACTAGGGGAAAGGGGCAAGAAAAAGAAGGAAAAAAATCCCCCAGCATTTTATTCTGGGGGACAAAACAAAAACTATGAACAAACACTCACCCTCAATTTAGGGAAGACAACTTCGACGATTTTTATCGTTCATTGGTCGCTGTCTTCGATAACCATAAATGCAAGTACCTTGCCAAACTTAGATAACGACTAATTTTTTTTGTGAAACAGCCGAAATCCCCCCAGACTTAATGGATTGAAAAATATAACCGCTTAGGTGCCCGGATTTTTGGGCAGATTTACGAAAGAAAATAAGGACATTCAGAAAAAAACTCGACTATACCCCTAAAACAAAATCATCAAATAGCCAAATCATCAATATATTTCTCCAGATGATCAACAATGTCAACGAGATACGAACTATCCTTCATGGTCAAGGACAAAAACACACTGCCCTGAATCATAGAAAAGATATTTTTAGTGGACTTTTCTATGTCGATACCGGCATCCAATTCACCTTCTTCGACTGCTTCTTGGAGAAGCTCCACAATGGAAGAGAGCAGGCGGTTGATGATTTCTTGCACTCTGGCAAATAATACCGGATCCCTATGATTAGCATCTACCCCAATGTTTAGGACAGGACACCCGCCGGCTAGCATAGTTTGGTCATAATACTCCCGGTAGAACTCAAAAATCTTACGAAGCCGCCCAAGGGGAGACGATGCTTCTTCCATTTTTTCCGTAATCTTCTGTAAGATAGACTTCACATTGTAGTCAAAAGCCTTGACGGCCAGTTCCTCCTTATCCTTAAAATTACCGTAAATAGCTCCTTTGGTGAGACCGGTTGCCGCCGTTATATCGGTAAGTGTAGTACCTACATAGCCATTTCGGTTAAAAATAGGGGCTACCTTTTCTAAGATAAATAACTTAGTCTTATCAGCTTTCGTCGCCATCAATGATGTATTTCTTCCGTAAAAGTAGCGGTTTTTTGGGATTATTGTTTTTTTAATAAGTGTAGGTAATGGCTTCTAAATTTTTGAACTTTAGGTGCGATCACAGCTCTACAATAGGGTTGATCGGGATGCTCATTATAATAATTCTGATGATACTGCTCGGCCGGGTAATAATTACCGTTTAATGGTTCAATAGCCGTAACGATAGGCTTATCATAAATCTTTTTGGTTTCAAATTCTTCCTTTATCCGTATGGCTGTCTGATGCTGCTCTTCATTTTCATAAAATATCACAGATCGATATTGAGTACCAACGTCATTCCCTTGTCGATTTAGGGTCGTCGGGTCGTGCACCACAAACAAAACACGCACTAAATCAGCAAATGTAATTACGGCAGGGTCAAATTTGATACGAATTACTTCTACATGCCCACTTAAACCCGTCGAAACAGCTTCATAGCTTGGATTTTCTAATTTGCCACCGGCATATCCGGATTCGACTGACAGGACACCTTTTAAGTCTTGAAATATGGCTTCTACACACCAAAAACATCCGGCACCAAAGGTGGCTTCTTCATACTTTTTTGTCATTTGACTAGGGTTGTTATTTCCGACCAATAAGGCGGCAAAACTAAACATAAAAATCATACTGTGCAGTACTTTCATTCGGTTATTTTTTTGACAAATGATTAGGTGCCTGTTTTTAGGGGGTAAAACGGCTTTTTATGGCCTTAATTCACAGATAACTAAACCGTTACATATTTAAAATTTATCCAAAAATGATAAAATTAGGCCCATCGTTAAGTAATCAACGTCCTCTTTTCACTGCTTGGTATTTTGGCGCAAGCCATAAACCATAAGTAGCACCCAGCCGACAATTAAGCTCAATCCTCCAAGTGGAGTAATAGGCCCCAACCATTTCCAATTGGTCAATCCCAAAATCTCATGCGTACTTAATAAATACAAAGAACCCGAAAACAGAATAATCCCAAGCGTAAACGCCCAAAATGCACTATTTATAAGCTTGCTTTGATGTGCCCCTAGCAAGCTAAGCACTAGCAACACAACGACATGGAGCATTTGATAACTGACACCTGTCTTGTAATTGGCCAGATCATGCACAGAAAGTAAAGGTTTTAGCCCATGTGCGCCAAACGCTCCCAATCCTATTCCTAAAGCGCCCAATAAGCCCGCTATAACGATTTTTTTGTTCATCTTTTCTTTATTTGCAACAATGGTGTACTAATTTGTACCTTGCGGAAAAAGTATCTAACAAATTTGCGGGTGGAAGGTTCCCAAAATTCGCATCGATTAGAGAGCCATTTACTTACATTTTCGGCAGGAAAAATCTCACCTGGCTATTCGGTTAGAACAAAAGAAAAGCATAAAAGCTTATCAAAGCTTCCCTAAGAAAATCACCCATTCCACAAAGTCAATAAAGAGCGACACCGCTAAACCGCTATACCGAAGTCCCCCAACTCAAATCATTTAATTTCTTTCGGGAAATAATGCCCAACAACCCGAGCCGTACTTCCCGTAAACATCGTCCAAGAAGACACTTCCCCGGCAATCTCCACCACCCCACATGTGGGCAGATTATCTATCCAATTCTCTCCCCAAAACTCATTCGCAAAATAGGTAAATCCCGGATTATGCCCAAATAACAGAATCGTATCATATTCGTCCGGTACGGCACAGACAACATCCAAAATTTCTAACATAGAAGCATGGTACAATTCTTTTGTTTCCCACTGCATACTTTTGGGGATATCTAATGCTTGCGCAAAAAATTGAGACGTCAACTTAGCACGTGCTGCCGAACTGGTTATCAATAAATCAGGGCGCACTCCTTTCTGCTTCAAATACGCCGCCATTCTTGGAGCATCTCGTAAGCCACGCGGATTTAACGGGCGATCAAAATCAGGCTGCCCGGTTTCCCAACTGGACTTTGCATGACGAATGAGATAAAGTGTCTTCATAAGTTTGTTTTATTGGGGACATAAGGCGCGCCTATTATCTACTCATCGAAATTTTATTCATGGTGATAAGGCCCACCTTTCAAAATCGAAAAAGCTCTATAAAGTTGTTCCAAAAATACAACTCTAATAATTTGATGAGAAAAGGTCATCGCCGAAAGAGAAATCTTCGCATCCGCTCGTTGATACACCGCTTCCGAAAAACCATAAGCCCCGCCAATGAGAAAGACTAAATTCTTGGAAGAATAATTCTGCTTCTCCTTGATGTATTGGGCAAATTCCAAAGAGGTATAAGTTTTCCCCTTATCATCCAACAAAACCAAATAGTCTTTTTGACTGACCTTTTGCAATATCATCTCCCCTTCTTTTTTGCGTATATCCACTTCACTTAACTTATTGCTTTTCTTTAGATTAGGTATCGTCACCTGCTCAAATTTCGTAAACCGACGAATCCGATCCCCATATATCTTCTCACCCTCCTGAACAAAAGAGAAACTAGTTTTTCCTATCTGATAGAGTTGTATTTTCATCGGGACAAATGTAGGTATTTCTACCCATTTCTTTGCTTTTTTTATCAGGAACATCTTTGTACCGGCTAAAACCTTAGAACTTACAAAAACCAACTATCCTCCTGCCTCAGTACTTTTTTCACCATTCAAAAATAAACCTCCCCAAAAAAAAGCCGCAGCAGTGACAAAGAATCCCTATTTTTGCCCACTTAAAACATTCTTTTCTCAAAAAAGAAACCGTAGCAAGAGAATTTGCCTGACTCTGTGCACAAACATACCGAAAACTAAAAAAACATCCATGTATCAAAGAAGTAGCGGAATACTCATGCACATCACCTCCTTACCAAGCAAGCATGGTATTGGTGATTTGGGAAAAAAAGCTTTTGATTTTGTTCGTTTTCTGGACAAATCGGGTCAAAGTTTTTGGCAGATTTTACCGATAGGGCCCACCGGATATGGGGATTCTCCCTATCAATCCTTATCGACCTTCGCAGGAAATACCTTGCTCATTGATTTAAAGCAGCTACAAAAAGAAAAACTTCTCCGCCCAAAGGACTTTAAAAACAGGGATTTTGGCCAAGATCCCGAAGTGGTCGATTTTCAAAAAGTCCGCAAAGAAAAAACAGAACTCCTACGAATCGCTTTTTCCCGGACCAAAAATTCCTATAAAAAAGAATTAAGCATTTTTGCGAAAGCCAACAAATCTTGGCTGGATGACTACTCCCTTTTTATGGCGCTAAAACATCATCACGATTTAAAATCATGGCAGGAATGGCCCAAAGCGCTTCGAGATCGACAACCTAAAGCCCTACAAAAAGCTAAAAAGAAATATGCCGACGAAATCCTTTTTTGGATCTTTGCTCAATTTATTTTTTTCCGGCAATGGAATGCACTAAAAAATTTCGCCAATGAAAAAGGTATTCAAATTATTGGCGACATTCCGATTTATGTGGCTGAAGACAGCGCAGACGTTTGGGCAAATCCCAAATTATTCTTGCTAGACAAAACGAATAAACCAATCTGTGTGTCCGGCTGCCCACCGGATGCCTTTTCGGCGGACGGACAACTTTGGGGCAACCCTATTTATAACTGGAAGCGGATGGAAAAACAAGGGTTCAAATGGTGGATTAATAGAATTAAAGCATCCTTTACCTTGTTTGATGTGGTCAGAATCGACCATTTTCGGGGATTTGAAGCCTATTGGTCCATACCGGGAGATGCCGAAACGGCGGCCAAAGGAGAATGGGTCAAAGGCCCGGCCATCAAGCTATTTGATGCCGTCAAAAAGGAATTAGGAGATTTAAGAGTCATTGCGGAAGATTTAGGATTCTTGACCCAAGAAGTCATTGACTTTAAGAATGAAACCGGATTTCCGGGTATGAAGATATTAGAATTTGCTTTTGACAGCAAAGAAGAAAGCAATTATCTGCCCCATACTTACGACAAAAACTGCATCGTCTATACCGGGACTCATGACAACGATACGGTCATGGGCTGGTTTGAACATACGCCGGAAGCTGACGTAAAAAAAGCTAAGGAATATCTCCGTCTGACCAAAAAAGAAGGTTATAACTGGGGATTTATCCGGGGTGCATGGTCTTCTGTCGCCGTCGTGGCCATCGCTCAAATGCAGGATTTCCTTGGGATTGATAATCGTATGAATACGCCATCTACTTTTGGCGGCAACTGGGAATGGCGCATGAAACCCCGTAAATTAACCAAAAAATTAACCGTTAAAACAAAAAAAATTACTCGTCTCTATGGCCGATAAATCCAACCACTCTTTCGATGAAAAACAATTCATGACGCTGATTGCAGATGTCACGAGAATGAAATACGGCAAACCCTTTGAGAAAGCCCAAAAACACGAACAATTCTATGCCGTTGCTTCCGTAGCGATGGATTTACTTGCACCGAATTGGGCAAAAACCACTAAAGCTTACCAACAGAAAAAACAAGCCGCTTACTTGTCTGCGGAGTACCTGATGGGACGTGCCCTAGGCAACAACTTGCTCAATCTCGGTCTCTACAAAGATGTCAAAAAGGCGCTGGATAAAATAGGTTTTGACCTAAATGCCATTGAAGAAGCAGAAGAAGATGCCGGCTTAGGGAATGGGGGTTTAGGTCGTTTAGCAGCTTGTTTTATGGATTCTGCCGCTACCGAAAATATTCCTTTGACAGGCTATGGTATCCGGTATGATTATGGGATTTTCAAGCAAAAATTTGTCGATGGAAGACAGGTCGAACTCGTCGATAACTGGCTAAAATATGGCGACCCTTGGTCTATCCGAAAGGACGAAGACAAAAAAATCATTTCGTTTGCTGACGAACAGGTTGTAGCCGTCCCTTATGACACTCCAATCATTGGCTATAACACCAAGAATATCAATACTTTACGACTATGGAAGGCGGAGCCGTTGGAGCCTTTTGATTTTGCTGCTTTTAATGAACAGCACTATGATGAAGCGGTGAAATTAAAAAATTCAGCGGAAGATATTTCCAGGGTATTGTATCCAAATGACTCCACCAATGCGGGTAAGATACTCCGTCTCAAGCAGCAGTATTTTTTCGTGTCGGCTTCGCTTCAGGACATGATTCAAAAATTCAAGAAGAAGTACAAAGGCAAGCCCAATTTCAAGCAATTTCCCAAGCACTACTCTATCCAGCTCAATGATACTCATCCTGCAGTAGCCATCCCTGAGATGATGCGCCTGCTTACGCAAAAAGAAAAGTGCTCTTGGAAGGAGGCTTGGCAGATAGTTGTCCAAACCTTTTCTTATACCAACCATACTATTTTGGCGGAAGCCCTGGAGCAATGGTGGAAAGGTTTTTATCAAGAAGTCCTTCCGGAAATCTATAAGATTATTAAGAAAATTGACAAGCAATTTGTTGCCGAGCTCAAAAGCTTGGACTACTCCAAATCGAAGATTAAATCCATGCGTATTATTTCGGGAGACATGATTAAAATGGCTTGGCTGTCCATCTATGGGACTCATGCCATCAATGGAGTTGCCTTCCTGCATACCGAATTACTCAAAAGCACCGAGCTCAAAGATTGGTACCGACTATACCCACAAAAATTTCAAAATAAAACCAATGGGATTACCCAGCGCAGATGGATGGCGCTAGCCAATCCCGAATTATCAAATTATGTCACCAAATTACTGGGTAACAACCACTGGATCAGTGACTTAACGGAGATTAAAGCCTTAGAAAAATACGCCGATGACGACAAGGTTTTGAAAAAATTTATGGCCATCAAACATCAAAAAAAGGAACAGCTTGCGGCCTATATTTTGGAGCATGAAGGCATTGAGATTGATCCTAATTCCCTATTTGACATACAAGTCAAGAGATTGCACGAATACAAGCGTCAACTCATGAATGCTTTTCATATTTTGGATCTTTATTATCGCCTAAAGGAAAATCCCAAGCTGGATATTGTCAAACGTACCTTTATTTTTGGGGCCAAAGCCGCACCCGGTTATGCACGTGCCAAAGCCATCATCAAATTCATCAATGACATCGCCCAATTAGTCAATAATGACAAGGATGTGGATGGTAGGATTAAGGTCGTTTTTGTGCAAAATTATAGAGTGTCTTACGCCGAAAAAATATTCCCGGCGGCGGATCTTTCAGAACAAATATCCACCGCAGGAAAAGAAGCTTCCGGCACCGGAAATATGAAATTTATGCTCAATGGCACACCCACCATCGGCACCTTAGATGGAGCCAATGTAGAAATTGTCGAAGAA
Source organism: Saprospiraceae bacterium (assembly GCA_024762995.1). Taxonomy (GTDB): domain Bacteria; phylum Bacteroidota; class Bacteroidia; order Chitinophagales; family Saprospiraceae; genus HyVt-613. The sequence continues at coordinate 23,931 of JANTGI010000020.1, forward strand.
GCGGGCTTAAACAACAATTTTATTTTTGGTCTGACCGTCGATGAAATTGCCAAACTCAAAAAGAAGTATCAACCTAAAAAAGAATACCTTTCTGTGCCCGGATTAAAAAGGGTTGTTGATGCACTTATTGACATGACGTTTGGCTATACCGGAGACGAAAGCATGCAAGAACTTTACACATCATTACTCCAAGGTGCTTCTTGGCACCAAGCTGATAACTACTTCATTCTCAAAGACTTCGATGCTTATCGCAAAAAGCAGATGGAAGTTGATAAAGCCTTCAGAGACCAAAAAGCATGGGCTAGAATGTGTTGGATTAATATGTGCAATGCCGCCAAGTTTAGCAGCGACCGAACCATTTTGGAATACGCAAAAGATATTTGGAAAGTGGAAAAAAATGACATCTAACAAAGACCCCGTAGAGACAAGGCACACCTTGTCTCAAAATAAAAAATAAAACAACATGGAAATTTTCAAAGAATTTACATTTGATTCAGCGCATTATTTGCCCAATGTACCGGACGGGCACAAGTGCTATCACATGCACGGACACACCTATAAGGTCAAAATTGTTGTATCCGGTGATGTTGACCCACATTATGGATGGGTCATTGATTTTGGGGACATCAAAGCCGCCTTCAAACCCATCATGGAACAAATGGACCACCATGTCCTAAATGACATCAAAGGCTTAGAAAATCCCACCGCCGAAAACATCGCCAAATGGATTTGGAATCAGCTAAAACCATCCGTACCGATGCTTTCCCGGATTGAAATTTATGAAACACCTACTTCGGGATGCGCTTATACCGGAGATTAGCTCGACTGAAAAACGCCACTACTCAAATAACGATCACCCCGATCCGGACAAATAAATACCACCACACCCTTTTCTATCTCTCCAACCACCTTCTTAGCAACCGCAAAGGCCCCACCGGCACTCAACCCCGTAAAGATAGAGTATTTTTGCGCAAGCTCCTTCATGGATGCAATGGCTTCTTCACGGGAGACATCCATCGTTCTATCCACCCGATGCGGGTCAAATATAGCAGGTACAAACTCCGGACTCCAACGACGAATCCCGGGAATAGAAGAACCTTCGGTCGGTTGAGCCCCGATTATTTGAATTTCATCTACTTTGCCCTTCAAATATCGAGAAACCCCCATGATGGTTCCCGTCGTACCCATGGCAGAAACAAAATGGGTCACTCGCCCGCCGGTAGCTTTCCATATCTCCGGGCCGGTGGTTTTATAATGTCCCCGCCAATTATCCACATTAGCAAATTGATTGAGCAGATAATAACCCTTTTCAGTGACAAGGTTTTCGGCATAAACCCGTGAATATTCAATACTTTTCTCCGAAGGAGTCAATACCACTTCCGCTCCAAAAGCACGCATCGTATCAATACGCTCCTGCGTCGCATGATCCGGCATCACTAAGGTCATTTTAACATCAAATTGCCGCGCAATCATGGCCAAAGCGATACCGGTGTTTCCGCTGGTGGCTTCTACGACATGACTGCCGGGCTGTATGTCTCCACGCTGCAGTGCCCCTTCTAACATCGACAAGGCAGCCCGATCTTTGACACTACCGCCGGGATTTTGTCCTTCTAATTTAGCATAAAGTTGGATGTCCGGGTTATCGGTGACACCTTGCAATTGAACAATAGGTGTATGGCCGATTAATTCTAAGACATTATGAAAAGTCATCATCTATTTATTTTCTGTAACTATTTGAGTTTTGCCTTTTTTTTCACATAGTCGGCTTTTCAATAAGCCATAGTTGTTCCACGCCTAAAAAGCATTCACAAAACGAGCCGCAAGATACGTCACTTCACAATTAAATGAAGGTAAAAAGCAGCTACTTTCGTAAAAATCACTAGTTTTGTCCCAAAATCGTACAGATGAGATTCATTTTACTTTTTATGGGCTTGCTTTTTAGTCAAATGCTTACCGCCCAAGACAGTATCAGCACCCGGCAGCTCACGGAAATCAACGTCACCGACAACCGTCTATCCATCCCCTTTCGGGAAAGCGCACACGCCATCATTGTGATTCGCCAAGAACAGATACAAGCCTATCCGGCCCACAGCACGGTCGAACTCCTCCAGCATTTTGCCGGTATTGATGTCCGCCAAAGAGGCGTGCACGGTGTACAGGCGGATATTAGTCTTCGAGGGAGTAGCTTTGAGCAAGTATTGATTTTGATGGATGGGATTCCTTTGATAGACCCGCAGACGGGACATCACAGCCTTAATTTACCCATCTCCAAAGAATCCATCCAACGCATTGAAATCATCAAAGGCCCCGCTGCCAGAATCTATGGCCCCAACGCTTTTGCCGGTGCCATTAACATCGTGACGAAACCCACCAAAAAACACCAAGTATCTGCGACCTTCGAAGCCGGAGACTTTGGACTATGGAAAGGTCAAGTCTATGCGTCGTTGCCCAAATCCGGGACTTCCATCTCCTTAAGCACGCAAGAATCAAACGGTTACAAATATAATACAGACTATCAATTGACCAACGGTTTTATCCGGCAAGATTGGCATACGAAACAGGCACATTGGAAATTGTTGGGCGGGATGACCAGCCGCAAATTTGGAGCAAACGGTTTTTACGCCAGCCCCAAATTCAAGGATCAATACGAAGAAATCCAAACCAGCGTGGTGGCACTCCAAATGACCACTAAACGGGGAAAATGGGATTTTTCTCCAAGGCTTTATTGGCGAAGAAATCAGGATATGTATCTCTTCATCCGCCTAAAACCCGAAGTCTATCGCAATATGCACATTAGCCAAAACTTTGGCGCAGAATTAAATACCAAATACAAACATCATCATTGGACTACCGGCATAGGCCTTTCGGCCAATCGGTATCTAATTCAAAGCAATAACCTAGGCCCGCACGAAAGAACCGCGCTTGGATTGTTTTTAGAAGAAAGGATACAACTATTTGATAATCAGCTAGATATTATACCCGGATTAAACCTTCACTATTACAGTGATTTCGGGGCAAGGCTTTTTCCCGGCTTAGATATTGGTTGGCGACCAAATAAGGCTTGGAAAGCTTATGCAAATATTGGATACACCTGGCGCACACCTTCCTATACCGACTTATTTTACGAAAGTCAAGCCAATATCGGCAACCCGAATCTGGCACCGGAATCGGCCTTAACCATAGAAGCCGGCACCAAATATCATCAAAAAAATTGGAGCGCAAGCCTAGCCATTTTTCATCGGGACGGAAAAAACATCATCGACTGGACCAAAAGCGTAGATACGGCGAAGTGGCAACCCAATAATTTCAATCAAGTAATTGCCGATGGCCTGGAGACGGAGATAAGTTTTCATCCTTCGGCACTCCCCTTCCGCCTTTCGGCCAATTATACCTACATCCAAACCGACCTGACAACCACCGAATCCGTCCTTTCGCGCTACGCCTTGAATAACTTAAAACACCAATTCAATAGCGATTTTGATTTCCGATTTGCCCAAAAAGGCCGCCTGAATATTTCCTATCGCTATTTAGACCGTGTCACGCTTCCTGATTATGATTTGTGGGATGCAAAAATTTCTTGGACATTCTCTTCTTTTGCCATTTTTGCGCAAGCGAATAACCTACTCAACGAGTCCTATACGGAGACCAATTTAGTACAGATGCCCGGTCGATGGTTTGTAGCCGGTATCCGTTTTCAATAGGCAGCCCATCTTCAAAAATGTCGTTGATAAAAATCCAAAACAGCATCATCGACAATCACATCCCGCATGGTAATACGCTCCTTCAAGACAATGCCTTCGAGCGTCCGACATCGACTAAGTGCGACGTATAACTGCCCATGTGCAAAGGCACCGCGCCCCATATCGATAATGGTTTTGTCAAAGGTTTTGCCCTGACTTTTATGAATCGTTATTGCCCAAGCAGGACGTAGTGGAAACTGTGTAAAGGTGCCAAGCACTTCATTTTCAATTTTATTCGGATTTTTTTCATCCACCTTATACTTAATAATTTCCCAAACCAATTGGGGGACATCAATCTGCCGGATTTGATTATTTTCTTTGACTTCTACGATAATTTTCTCGGAAGAGAGAGAGACAATACGCCCAATCGTGCCATTGTAAAACCGTTTTTCCACATCATTGCGCAAAAACATCACCTGCGCCCCTTCCTTCAAGGCAAGAATCTGCTCCGTCGGAAAAAGTCGATGATCAAACTTCCCTTCAATCTTAGCGAAATAATTAAATACGGGCATAGTCAACTTATCCATCTGTTTTTGATTGATACGATTGACTGTTGCATTCCTTGCGGAAAGAGTAATATAAAAGGCTTCCGCTTCAAACTTAGGCAAATACCGACTATTCAAATCTTCTAAATCATCATAATCCACTCGACCATTGCGAACGGCATCCAGCAGACGCAAAAAAAGTCGGTTTTCCTGCCGATAAATCTTCCGAAATTCCAAATACTCTAGGTGAAAACCATCTTCAAAGACCTTGGCAGAAAAGAAAAAAGGAGTTTCATAATGACTTTCCATAAAATATTTCTCCTCCGCTGAAGCAACTACCGGCGGAAGCTGAAACATATCGCCGACCAAAACCACCTGAACCCCGCCAAAAGGTAGCGGATTGTCTCTATTTATCCTTAAAAACCGATCCACATTGTCCAACATATCGGCCCGAACCATAGAGATTTCGTCAATGACCAAAATCTCCATATTTTGGTAAAGGGCTCGTTTTTTCTTAGAGGCCGGTTTGAGATCACGGATGGTCATCAACCGCGGCGGAAACCCAAAAAAGGAATGGATGGTTTGCCCTTTGACATTAATGGCCGCGACACCGGTGGGCGCCAAAACGACCATTTGCTTACGCGTGGCATCCCGCAGGAGGTTAAGAAAGGTACTCTTACCGGTTCCTGCTTTTCCGGTAATAAAGAAATTTTCTCCTTGCTGCTCAATGGCATTCAGGGCATATCTAAAATCATCATTCAGCTCTAAGGCTTTGAAAGGCTTTTTTTCCACACAGCAAAGATAAGAAAGACACCCCACTTAAAAGAAACTTTAATCTAACTTGACCAGAAACGATACGAGTAAAGACAAGGCATGCCTTGTCTTTACTCGTATCGTTACACCGTTACACCGTTACATTACCTCCCTGCCAAGGCATCCCCATCAAAGCCAAAAGGAAGTAAAGAGCGACCTTCCGGAATCACCAACACATCGCCCTTTTCAGCTTGAAGGATAATTTCCATCGGTTGACGCTGTTTATTTTCCGTCTCCAAAATAACCTGACGACAAGCGCCACAAGGCGCAGCCGGTTTCAATTGCGGATGTTCTTTACTTTTTACGGTAACAGCCATGCGTAGGATCTTTACATTCGGAAATTGTGCGGCAGCGGCGGCCAAAGCCACTCTTTCGGCACACAGACATAAAGGATAGGCTGCATTTTCATAATTGGCACCGGAAATAATCTCTCCATTAGCCAGTTCAATAGCCGCGGCCACTTGGAAGCCGGAATAAGGAGAATAAGATTTTTTTAGGGCTTTCTTGGCTTCTTTCAGGACAACACGCTGCATATCAGTCAATTTTCTAGTTGACTTGTGTTGTTCATATCTAAAAATATGTTCTTTCATAATAGAAAAATTTAGGGAATCTTCCATACCAACACCGTTTTTCTCTATCACATTCCCAACGCACACTTCCCAATCAAAAGCTATAAACCATTCATTTTAGTGCATACTTGCTCCAATAGAAATGAAATTTAAATTATTTGAAACAAATATTGTGCAAATGATAGGATTTAACCAAAATTTACTCAATATTTGCGTTTGGGAACAAGGTAACAGATTTAGGCTCATCTTGTTTATTTTTCACAGATCGAAAACCAAGACAATCGCCACGTTAGTGATTCTCCTTGGTTTTTAAAAAAATCGTAACGTTGAAGTCATCGCAGGATTTTGTCAAAAACAGACAGACTAAAGCGTTACAAAAAATCAAAGCATGAACAAAATACTAGTTTTGGGTGCAGGAAGATCAGCTACCGCACTAATCAATTACCTTCTAGATGAAGCGTGTAAAAATAGTTGGTTTGTAACAGTCGCAGACTCCAATTTGGAAGCCGCGCAGCAAAAGGTCAATGACCACTCCTGTGGTCGGGCGATATGGCTCAATGTCACCAATGTAGAAGATAGAAAAGCAGTCATTGCGAAAACAGATTTAGTCATTTCGCTTCTTCCCCCATTTTTGCATACACTGGTGGCAGAAGATTGTTTGCTCTTAGGCAAGCATCTGTTAACGGCATCGTATGTCAGCCAAGGATTTTATAGTAAAGCGGATGAAGTACGTGAAAAAGCCTTAATTTTTATGGGCGAATTGGGTTTGGACCCCGGTCTTGACCACATGTCCGCGATGCAAAAAATCAACGAAATAAGAGAAGGGGGCGGCAAGTTAACCGCCTTTCGCTCCTTCACCGGTGGCCTGGTCGCTCCCGAAAGCGATGACAACCCTTGGCATTACAAAATCAGCTGGAATCCCCGTAACGTCGTACTCGCCGGCCAAGGTACTGCCCAATACATCAAAGATGGCAAATATAAGTTTGTACCCTATCACCGACTGTTTTCTCAAGCCGTTCCTATTGATATTCAAGGAATGGGCACCTATGAAGTCTATGCCAATCGGGACTCCTTACTCTATCGGAGCAGCTATGGTCTTGATGACATCCCCCAATTAATTCGTGGGACTATTCGCTATCCGGGCTATTCCAGAGCTTGGAACGCACTCATTAAAATCGGCTATACTAATGCTGATTTTCCAATAATGAATTCGGAGGATTTGACCTACTATCAACTCACCGAAGCTTTTTTGGGAAATAATAACAGAGCCAGCACCCTAAAAGAATGCATTGCTGACCTAATCAATGAAGATGTTGACTCCGATGTCATGCACAAACTGGAATGGCTGGGAATCTTCAGTCGCAAAAAAATCAATCTCAAAGATGCCACCCCGGCAAAAATACTTGAAGAGCTACTACTCAAAAAATGGAAGTTGAAAAAGAATGACAAAGACATGGTCATTATGCAGCATGAGTTTGAATACACCCAAAATGGGAAAAACTACTTGCTGACCTCTACTTTAGTGATGAAAGGTGAAGACAGCCAACACACCGCCATGTCCAAACTGGTGGGACTACCTTTAGGCATTACTGCCAAAATGGTCATGGCCGGCAAACTAACCACTCCCGGCGTAAACATCCCCGTACTAAAAGAAGTCTATACTCTGGTTTTGGATGAACTCGAAAAAATGGGCATCGTATTTCAAGATAGCTTGGTGGAAATTTAAAGACCGGAATGATTTAATCCGGAAGACCATTGGGGATATAAGCGGAAGATACAAAGCATGACTTTGTGTGGCGCGAGCTTGTATTAAATTGGAAAAAGCTCAAATTAATTGAGTTTATAGGTGTTTGTAGCTAAAAAAATGCCCAAACCATTGATTTATGCAAATCGCTTTTAAAACGATACTCCATCAAACCACTCGTCCACCAAATCCGCCTCAAGACTTGGCTTCAATCGGTGATAAAACTCATTTTTGTGCAAGTCATAGACATAATCCGTTGACCATTCCTTATAATTTTCCGCAAGGGCTTCCAATGCTTCTGCAATATAGATAATTTCGTCATTGCTCATCGTGGGATGGATGGACAAACGCACCCAACCGGGCTTTTGAGAATAATCACCATGGCTGATCCTGTTGACGATTTTACGAGACTTCTGATAGGAGACTTCCAATAAATAATGGCCGTAAGTACCCGCACAAGAGCAACCGCCACGAGTCTGAATACCAAATCGGTCATTGAGTATTTTTACCGCAAGGTTGTAATGAATATCCTCATAGTAAAAAGAAATAACACCCAACCGATCCGGATGATTATCGGCCAACAAATGCAAACCTTTTATGGCCTTCATTCGATTCCACAAAATTGCTAATTGCTCGTGCTCCCTTTCCAATATCTGCTTGACCCCCATTTTTTCCTTCAACTGAATGCTCAATGCCGCCCGCATCGTCTGCAAAAAACTCGGGGTGCCTCCATCTTCTCTTGCTTCAATCTCTTCGATATAACTGTGCTCGCCCCAAGGATTGGTCCAATTGACCGTCCCGCCCCCCGGATTATCAGGCACTCTGTTTTTATATAATTCCGCCTTAAAAATCAGCACGCCGGATGACCCGGGCCCTCCCAAAAACTTATGCGGAGAAAAATAAATCGCATCCAATCTCTCCAAAGGATTCGCCGGATTCATATCGATATCAATATAAGGCGCCGAACAGGCAAAGTCCACAAAACAAAGCCCTTCATGTTGGTGCATCACTTTCGCAATTTCATGGTACGGAGTGATAATTCCGGTGACATTGGAGCAAGAAGTAACCGCCGCAATTTTGGTACGATTTGGATAGCTTTCCACCAACTCGACCAAATTATCAAGATCAACCAACCCATCCTCCGTGGCCTTAATAACAACCACATCGGCAATCGTTTCGAGCCAAGAAGTCTGATTAGAATGATGTTCCATATGCGTCACCAGTACCAGCGGGCGATCTTTTTCGTCAATATTTACTAAGGAACTAAAGCGCTCGTGCAGCTTTAAGCCCAAGATCCGCTGAAACTTATTAATCACACCGGTCATCCCCGAATTGGACGAAATAATCACATCAGACTCCGCAGCATGGACATGATTTTTGATGATGTTTTTAGCTCGATGATAGGCTTTTGTCATAGCTGTTCCGGTCGTGGATGTTTCGGTGTGGGTATTCCCTACAAAAACTCCTATATCATGGCTAATCCGCTCTTCAATCGGTCCATAAAGCCGCCCGCTCGCTGTCCAATCCGCATAAATCAAAGGCTTCTGCCCATAAGGGGAGACAAATTTTTCATGAGCACCTATAATGTTTTCCCGAAAGGGGGCAAAATGTTTTTCCAGTTTTGTCATCGTTTTAATCATGGACTCAAGCGATAAAAGGGTGAAGCCTTTCGGCAAAATAGTCTTGCGACAAAAATAGGTTATTTTTTTGGGAACACGTAAATTAGGGCAAGGTATTTCGTCTCAATTTATGGCAGTGTATAACATATTGCACCTTTTTGAAGATTTCTGTCCATTCAAGCTCCATTGGAGTGACATCTTTTTAGCACGCAACGTAGTAGCGGGATACAAGCATAACCCAACTGCAAGTCATAGCAAGCTATGTTGGAAAAACCAACGCAGAGTAAGGGAAAATTTGAATTATTTAATTACTGTTATTGTCTAAAAATTAGACTTCAAATTTTTTCTTAATCAAGGCGGATTTTGGAGGCATAGCAGGTTATGACGACCACTTGCATAGTCTAAATATTGTTTTTGTTCAATCTGTTATACACACAATTTATGGGGCTAGGTCTCTTTAAACCCCAAAATTCCTTAGATTTACCCTTAAAAAATGAAAAACCGGATTTTTCCTTTTCTATTCCTACTCTTACCCTCCATCTTTTTTGCGCAAGCAGACACCTTGCGGCAAAAAAGACACCATCTACTCAAAAAATCCATCCTGCCTGCGACACTCATTGTCAGCGGAAGCCTAATTTCCGGCTCTGCGATGGAAATAAAGCTCCGTGACTATACCATCCAGAAGGTCGGTGCCAACGACAGATTCCCCATAGACGACTACTTACAAGCCGCTCCAATCGCTGAATTGTATCTCGCTGATTTACTGGGAGTTAAAGCCAAAAACCACTGGTTTGATCAATCCAAAAACTTACTAATGACCGCCGTCCTTAACCAAATCCTTGTCGTCTCTCTCAAACGAACCATCAACAAAACAAGACCCAATGGCGCAAATCATGCGTTTCCGTCGGGACACACGTCTTTTGCTTTCGCCAACGCCACCGTTTTATATGAAGAATTTAAAGAAACAAATCCCTTTTTGGCTTATAGCGGATTTGGGTTTGCGACAGTGACCGGCAGCTTACGAGTCGCCAATAATCGTCACTGGTTATCAGATGTTTTGGCCGGAGCGGGTATTGGCCTGTTGTCCGCGACCCTTATCTATCATTTTGAGCCGCTAAAAAACTGGAATCCGTTTTTAAGAAAGCAACACTTAGTCATCCGTCCGCAAATCTCCGCTAACTCCTGGTCCGTGCGCGGTCAATGGATATTCTGAGCCTTTCTCCCCTTTATATCAAACACTCCGGCAATCACCGGGCATTTATCCATGCAAATTGATATTTTTGCACGTAACTTTGTCCCGCAAGATTGCATAACAACCTGAGTTCGATTAAAGATTTGAGATTCAGTTTTCTAAAATTTTTCATTTTCAATTTAATTTTTTGAAGGCATAGCGGGCTATGGCAAAGAAAAT
>JANTGI010000021.1 GCA_024762995.1 Saprospiraceae bacterium
TTTCGATGCGTAGCCGGGCTACGTGAGAAAATTGTACCAAAAACAGGTGCAAAAAGGGCATTTTATGGCAAAAACTAGCGGGTACCTAAATAGTTACGATTTTATTCGATTGGTTTAACATTGCCTTGCGGTAAAAAGTTGCGCAAAGATAAATACCCTCTGTAAGATTGTGGGTGATAACTGTCACTAAGATCGCCTTCAAGACACTCTTGGAGTAAAAATTTAAGAAGTCTTTTCGGCTTTGTGCGGCAATTCAAAATTTTGACACATCAAGGATACTTCTTCTAAGCTCTCTTGCGAACCCACAAAGGTCAAATGGTCTCCGATATGTAATTTGGTATATCCATGCGTAATGACCATTTCGTTGCCTCGTTTGACAGAAAGTATAATGACATCTGACGGTAGGCGTAAATCTCTCAATAATACGCCATCCAATCGTGCGTCTTTGACCTTGATATCCAAGGTGTCTTGGTCGCCTTCTTTGCCTAATAACAAGGACGTGGTAAGCGGCGCCCGAACATAGTGGTCAAGTAAGCTAATCATCGCCAATCCCGGATTGACAACATAAGCGCCTAATTGCTCAAATTTTTGACTCCACGAAAAGTCATTTATCCGGACGACAATACCGTCGGTGCCTGCCTTTTCATAAAGCATCTCGGCCACCTCGTAATTGTGCTGGTCGGAAAGTAATAAAATGGCCTTGTCTGCAGTTTGGGGATTCAACGGTAGGATGGTCTCTTCCGAGAAATCTTTAACACGTACCACCGGTACATCATCTGAAAAGGCGAAGTCCTTAGGGTCTAAGGTGGTGATTATCTTGGCATCCCAATGATGCTCGCGCAATCTCCTAGCCAAAGCGATAGAGTGATTTTCCAGCCCAAATATGATGACTTCTTGTCCTTCAACCAAGGCTGTTTTGGCTTTGACATGTGCTTCTCCTACTTTTTGGATGGCGTATTTGAATAATGGTGGCCCGACAATTTGATTAATGACAATGACCGCAACTACAATTGTATAAAAAGAATTGCCCCACTCAGGAAAAATAGCAGCAATTTCTGTGGACAGCCCGATACCTACACCTGCCTGGGTAACATAGGGCATCCAGCCATATTTGCGAAACAGAGGCTTGTCGCCCGCTAGTGTCCCGCCCACAAAGGAGCCGATCATCATCGAAATGATTCGAATGACAAACAAAACCAAGGCGATTTTCCAGACATGCGCCAAGACATCTAAAGACAAGGAAGCGCCTGTCAAGGTAAAAAATATAACATAGACCCACGGCCCATTATGTTCCATCATCTCTTGAAGCTCCAACCGATGCTTGGAGTAATTAGTGACATAAAAACTTCCCAGCAAAACTACCAACAAAGCTTCTATGCGCATGGTGATGTGGTAGTGCTCATGAATATAGCCTTCCATAAAATGTAATCCTTGAAAAACACCGAAGCCTATGCCTAAAATTATTATCGTTTTGATGCGCTCAGATAGGGTGGTTTTTAGGACGCCAACCAATAGTTTGCCAACTAACCAGCCGAGACCAAAGGAAAGGATTAATTCTCCAATAATTTTGACGAGTAGCATCCATTCTAAATTTACGCCTTGGATCAAACTCAGACTCAGAGACAAGCAAATCGAAAATAAAATGATGACTAGAATGTCTTTTACAACCGTAACGCCTAAAGAAATACGCACAAATGGCCCCTTGGCCCGAAGTTCATTAATAATGGCGATAGCGGATGAAGGAGATCTGGCGACAAAAATAGTTCCGACAAGAATCGATACGGCGATTTTTGCGGAAGCATCCATCTCCCGCATAAAAGGGATAAAATCTGCCAGATAGAATACTGAAATACTAGTCATCCCAAAAGTAATAAATAGTTGGCTCAAAGTATTCCACTTGATACTTTTCAGGCTATCGTTCAATTCTTTGAGATATAACTCCACTCCGGCAGCAAGTGCAATGAAGGCCAAAGAAAAATCATTTAGAAAGTTTAGATGAGCGACTGTTTCCTTGTCCAACAGATTAAGGACGTAGGGGCCTGTGACAATACCCACCAGCAACAAGCCGGTAATTATGGGGGCTTTCCATTTGGTGAAATATTGGGCGATTCTTTCCGCAGCAATAGCGACAATGAAAAAGCCGGCAGCAAATAGGAGGATTTTTTGGATGGATTCTAACACTAAGCGTTTTGTTTTGGAGTATTTGTTTTCGATGCCCGTTGTAGGTCAAAAATCTGTGGTTACTCAAATAATCGTTTTCAGCTTTAATCCTAACAGGTTTTGTTCTAGTTTGTTGTGTTTCACTTATCTCATGGTTTCATTATCTTTGCAGAAAAAAATGGCGCGACGAAACAAGCTCCAAAAATTTTCAGAAATACTTTCCTTTCCCAATGTATTGGAAAATTATGAATACAATGACATCAAGCTCGTTGGAAAGGATGGTGTAGAAGTGAATATGCGCGGACTGTGGGCCGCGCAACAATTTAAAAATAATCACCCTATTACCTTGGAATTAGCTTGCGGCCGCGGAGAATACACCTTAGGGCTTGCTCATCGGTATCCCGAGCGCAATTTTATTGGGATGGACATTAAAGGAGCAAGGATATGGCGGGGAGCCAAAGATGCCCTAGACCAAAATCTCCACAATATTGCTTATCTCCGAAGTCGTATTGAACAGGTGGAACATTTTTTTGAAGAAGGGGAAATAGATGAAATATGGATTACTTTTCCGGATCCTTTTTTGAGAGAAGCAAAATCCAACCGGCGCCTGACATCTCCTCCCTTTTTGGCGCGTTACCGCAAAATATTGAAGAAAGGCGGTATAATACACCTTAAAACGGATAATACTTTGCTTTACGAATATACTTTGGAAGTATTGGCTGACGAAAAAGACGTTCAGATACTTACCCAAAATAATGATATTTACGACGGGGTACTCCCACATCCCGACCTTGACATCAAGACCTATTATGAAAAAATGCACCTTAAAAATAATTTGACCATTAAGTATGTTGCTTTTCGGTTGGGTATTTAAATAGTGACCACTTTTTTATAGTTTATAGGAATGGTTCGGATATTATTTGGGCGTGGCCAGAAGTTCTCTTTCATGAGCATTAATACATAAGTATTGCTAAAAAATTTGGGATACATGCAAGGGAGCTACTTTATCTTGATGATTACATGTGACCCTTTTTTGACCGAAGCATTACTATAAAAGAAGGAATGCAAATTTCTCCAAATCTACTTTGATAAAAAACTTTTCATAAAAATTGAACTATATTACTAAAACCCTTACCTTTGCACTCCTTTGGGAACAAATTAAGTAAAAGTAGCTGTTTAAGTCCCCGCAAGTTTTTGGCAGAAAATGCTTGTTTTTTGCCTAAAACAGGGGTATCTGAACAGTCACAAGTAAAAAATACTAATAATGAAGCGGACATTTCAACCATCCAATAGAAAACGTGCCAACAAACATGGCTTTCGGGAGCGCATGAGTTCCAAAAACGGACGTAAAGTTTTGGCTCGTCGTCGGGCTAAGGGACGCCACAAACTAACCGTCTCCGACGAATTTCACACGAAGTAATTACTTCGAAGTATTACTAGAGCTATGTCTCTGTTTGCGTTTCCGGCTAAGGAAAGACTAAAAAATAAAAAGCATATATCATTGCTATTCAAAAGCGGTCATACATTGGCCGCTTTTCCTGTTTTGGGTATTTATCGATTTAATGATGCCCAAAATGTCCATTTTGACCCTGATTTCCCCCTTAAAGTCGCCTTTTCCGTTCCCAAAAAGCATTTTAAGAAAGCCGTGACTCGCAACCTTATCAAGCGACGCATGAAGGAGGCTTGGAGATTAAACAAAAAACAGTACACTGAATTTTTAGAGAAAAGCAACCTAACCGTTCAGATTATCATCATTTACATAGGAAAGGAGCCGCTTACCTACAAAAGTATTGAAAAGAGCATAAAGAAACTTTTGCGAAAGCTACCAAAACATCACCCCAAAAACTAGCACATTCATTACTTTTGGCAATAAAATGTGCAATTTTGTTATTATATTAACTTAAATTCGGCCTCCCTGGTGCAGATTAGGCTGTGGCGGTGCAGACAGATGCTATCGAACTTAGGTTAAATGATAGTCGATTCCCAATAACCACAAGAATTTTAAATGCCGAATTTAAGCGATGTTGAACCGTAACTGTTTACTTACTCTGGCATTTAGGCGCAAAAAGGGCATTTTATGGCAAAAACTTGCGGGTACCTAAATATTTACTTGGTTTTATAGGACTTTAAATTTTTGTCCGGTATTCTGATATTGGCTTCTTTTAGCCATCACTCAATCAAACTCAATAATGAATAAATTATTTGTCTTCCTCCTTGTCTTTTCGTTTTTCGTTGCATCGTGTACATCTACCAAACCGGTGGTGACCACGCCGCCACCTGTTGAAACTCGAAAACTAGATGACTTAGTCGTCAAAGCCAAAAAGATAGAAAAAAAGCCCGAAAATATAACGATTCCGGTTTATCACGGTTCTCGGACTCTCGATAATGACCTTATTCATACAAAATTGGATGTGCATTTTGATATTCCGGCTCAAGAGCTCCTTGGCAAGGCCACATTGACCCTAAAACCGGTTTTTTATCAAGTCAATACACTCACTTTAGATGCCAAGGGCTTTACCTTTGCGCAAGTAAGGATGAATAATGCGCAGGGGAAAAAGCTCAAATACCAATATGATGGTGCTCAAATTCACATTGACTTAGGAAGGTATTTTTCCCGCAAGGAAACCTATAAAATCTATTTAGACTATGTGGCACATCCGACCGAAGGCCCCAAAGGTGGTAGTGCCGCCATACAGTCTGATCAAGGGCTTTATTTTGTTGACCCAGATGGAAGCGATCCCGATAAGCCCACACAGATTTGGACCCAAGGCGAAACAGAAAGCAACTCTAAATGGTGTCCGACCATCGATACTCCCAACGAAAGAGCGACTCACGAAATCGCTATGACTGTGGACGATAAATACGAGACCTTGTCCAATGGTACCTTGGAGCGCTCTGTCAAAAATACCGACGGTACGCGCACCGACTATTGGAATATGGACATACCTACGGCTCCGTACTTGATGATGATGGCGGTTGGTGACTATGCGGTGGTGCGAGACACTTGGAATGGGAAGCCTATTGCTTACTACGTGGAGCCCCAATACAAAGACTATGCGACGGACATTTTTCCGCATACCAAAGAATTGCTTAGCTTTTATTCTAACATTTTGGGCGTGGATTTTCCTTGGCAAAAGTATGATCAGATTGTGGTCAGAGATTTTGTCTCCGGGGCTATGGAAAATACCACCGCTGTCGTGTTTCAAGAGTTTGTCAATGGGACGAAGCGAGAGTTGATGGATCAGACCAGAAACGAAGTCATTGTTGCACACGAGATGTTTCACCATTGGTTTGGGGATTATGTAACTTGTGAATCTTGGGCCAATACGACCCTAAACGAGGGGTTTGCCAACTATGGAGAATATCTTTGGTTGGAGCACAAATACGGCAAGGACGAGGCTGACCAGCATCTTTTAGAAGAATTGATGGGCTATCTTGATGATCATCCTTACCACCCACTTATTGATTATCATTATGGTAATCGGGAAGATATGTTTGATGCGCATTCGTATAATAAGGGAGGTTGTACCTTACATATGTTGAGAAATTTGGTGGGAGATGATGCTTTTTTTGCTTCTCTAAAACGCTATTTAACGACAAATGCCCTTACCGCCGTAGAATTGGATGAGCTTCGGATGGCTTTTGAAGACGAATTAGGTATGGATATGCACTGGTTTTTTGACCAATGGTATGATCATGCAGGGAATCCCGAGTTAGAAGTGGCTCATTCTTATGATGCTTCCGCTAAAAAATTAACGGTGACCATCGAGCAAACACAGAAGGGGGACGATATACCGGAAGTATTTCTTTTGCCTTTGAAACTGGATGTTTACGACAATAAGGGGCATGCTACCCGGCATTCTATAGAGATGAATAGACGTAAGCAAAGTTTTGAGATTACTGTCGATGCGGAGCCGGCAGTTGTCGAGTTAGATCCGGACGGTTATTTGGTGGGCACCATTGATTATTTGGATCGCTCTGAGTTGGCTTGGAAAGAATTATATCAGTTTATGCCTTCTTATCGTAGCCGTATAAAAGCCGTTAAACATCTCTTACGCCCCTTGCGGGAAAAAGGACAGTTAAAGGGATTTGCTAAGAGCTTGCTAAAGGATCCGTTTCACGAAATCAGAGAAACCGGTCTTTATGCTTTAGAAGGCCAGAATTTGGATGTCGAAACTTTGGCTACCATCGAAAAAATGGCACTGTCCGATAGTTCCACCAAAGTAAGAGCAAATGCCCTGAAAATCTTGTCCGAAACAGGGGACACCAAGTATGTGCCCATGATGAAAAAGATTTTGGCGGATACCACTATAGCTTATACGGTGACGGGGGCGGCCCTTTCGGCCATCAGCAAACTTGCGCCGGATCAAGCTGCTGCCGCATTGAAGCCTTTGGAGAATATAGAAAATCAAAGTATTTTAGCGTCTGTCGGGGAGATTTACGCCAATGACCCCAGCCTGGAGCATTTGGCCTTTTTTGAGAAGAACCTGACAAAGATTCAAGGCTTTGAAGCGGTTGACTTCTATGGTAATTATATCATCACCGTGCTTAAAGTGGCGCCTAATAACCTGAGTCAGGCCTTTAAAAAATTGAAAATTATAGCGACGGACATGAAACAAGCTCCAGAGCGCAGGTTTGCAGCCACTAAAATTTTAGCTGAATTCAGGTCGCAAGCCCAAGATCATCCCCTTGCCGAAACAGTCACAGAATACCTTAAAGAAATCAAACAGAAAGAGACGTTAAAAGAACTACAAAGTATCTATCAACAGATGTTTTGATCACAAATACAAGGTATGTCTTGTATTTATAAATCTAAAAACTATGACCGGCATCGTCCATCAAATTCCTTTTGGTACTCCATCTTTTGATGAATTATTGGCACTTAGAGACCGCATTTTGCGCAAGCCGCTAAAACTGGAATTTAATATCATCGATATCGAAGAAGAATTTGATCAAATCCATCTTGCTTATTACCATTCATCTTGTCGATTGATGGGTTGCTTGACCTTCCATATACTTGATGATTCCGTACTCAAAATGCGGCAAGTGGCTATCGATAAACCTTTCCAAAGGAAGGGAGTAGGCAGCTTACTCGTTCAAGAAGCCGAGAATTGGGCCTTAATAAACGGATATACGAAAATTGTCTTGAACGCAAGGGACGTTTCCTTGGGCTTTTATCAAAAGTTGGGTTATAAGAAAGTCGGTCGCCCTTTTAAGGAAGTCGGGATTAAGCATTACAAGATGGAGAAAAAATGGCTAGGTTGATGTGTCATCCTCCTTAGTACCAACCCTACCTAAAAGGGGACATCGCCAATGTCATCATCATTCATTTTGGATGGTTTGGTGATGGCGTTAGAAGTAGGTGTGGAGACCATTCCGGCGGGCATATTCTCGAAGTTGATTTCTTGATAATCGGTGAATTTAGCAAACTCTCCAATCCATCTTAGCTTGATGGTATCGGTGGGGCCGTTACGGTGTTTGGCAATGATAAACTCCGCCATTCCGGCAACGGAATTTCCTTCTTCATCTACATCCAAGCCGTAGTATTCGGGGCGATAGATAAAGGTTACGATATCCGCATCTTGCTCGATGGCCCCCGATTCACGCAAATCAGAAAGCTGTGGCCGCTTGACACCACCCCGCGCTTCTACTTGACGACTTAGCTGGGATAAGGCAATAATGGGTACAGATAGTTCTTTGGCCAAAGCTTTTAGCGACCTGGAGATCATAGAAATCTCTTGTTCACGATTCTTGGTACCACTGTCTCCACCGGCGGTCATTAACTGGAGATAATCGATAATGACTAATTCCAAGTTAGAGCTAGACTTGAGCCGGCGACATTTGGCCCTAAGCTCAAAGATGTTAATGGCGGGGGTGTCATCAATATAAATAGGTACATCAGACATTCTTTCAATGGTCTTTTGGAGTTGCACCCATTCATGTCCTTGTAATTGCCCATTACGCAGGCTTTTCATATTGATTTCTGCTTCCGCGGCAATGATTCTTTGTGCCAACTGCACGGCTCCCATTTCTAGGGAAAAAATAGCTACGCCTTTTTTGTAATCCATGGCGGCATTTCGCGCCAGCGCTAAAGTCAAAGATGTTTTACCCATACCGGGTCGAGCAGCCACAATAATTAAATCAGAAGGCTGCCAGCCGGAAGTAACCTTGTCTAAATCCGTAAAGCCGGACGGGACACCGGTAAAGGCGTCTGTTTTTTTGGATAATTCTTCCACGCGTTTGACGACCATGGCGGATAAGCCGCTTAATTCTTCAAAGCTTTTGGATAAATTATTTTGGGTGATGGCAAAAAGTCCCTGTTCGGCCATTTCTAATAAGTCAAAAACATCGGAGGTGTCTTCATAGGCTTCTCCGATTATTTTGGTAGAAAGGTGCAGGAGCTCTCTCTTGATAAACATCTCGGAGATAATCCTTGCATGATACTCGATATTGGCGGCAGAGCTTACCTTGTTGGTTAGTTCTACTAAGTAGTGGGGGCCGCCGATACTTTCTAATTGGCCGTTTTTCTTTAATTGTTCGGATACGGTAAGAAGGTCAACCGGTTGAGATTTTTCAAAGAGATTTAATATGGCTTTATAGATTTCTTTATGGGCATCAACATAAAAAGCATCTGAAACCAAAATATCCATGACAGTGACCAATCCTTCTTTATCAAGCATTAAGGCACCCAAAACAGCTTCTTCCAGGGGGATGGCTTGGGGCTGGACTTTTCCAAACAAATAGTTGGCTCCTTCATTAACTTTGTTTTTGCGTCCTAAGCGGTTCCCTGTTATTGGCTGTATTTTTTTGGTTTCTTTACTCATTTTAGTTTTTCTTTTTGAAACATATTAGAAAAATCTTGGTTTAAAGACACTTTTTCCATGATTTTCCTATCAAAAGCTCCTTTTTATTCTCAAATTTTCCAAAAATAAAGAAAAAATGAAGGTAAAATGTTGACAATAGGCAGCCAAAAGAAGTCAATTGTTATAATTTTCTCCAAAGCTAAGTATATTTTTGGACATAAAAAGAGAAACAAATACGATTACTTCTCCACAATTGTGGAGAAACGAAGGCTAGAATGTGGAAAATGGGGCTCGTTAAAATAGTTTTCCACAAAAAACTGGAGTTTTCCACTGTTTTATTTGTTTATACAAAACAAATTATACTTTTTTATATATATTAGCAACTCAAAAAACGGAGTTTAGGAAAATAGTATTTTCATATTTAATTTTTTTATATAACAATGTGCTTGTGATTAGAAGAAAATAGAGATGTTGAAAAAAAAATTATATTTTTTTTTCAGAAAAGTGACAAGGCTTATGCACAACAATATGTTTTGATTTAGTATATATATATATATGTAAAAGTTTCATGTTGAAGTAATATGCTAGAGTTTTGAGTACTTAAGTTGTTCTGAAGTGTCGAACATCATAGGCGCCATCAAAATATAGGGATTGTCGGTCAATCTTCAAGGTAACCAGCCGTATTACACTTGTTTTTGATCAATTTCTCTCATGTGTGCATATGGTTTGGATTATCTACACGGTTAAAAATACCTATTTTCTGCCTAAAAACAGGGATACCAAAACAGTTACAGAAATTTTAGTTTGACAACCAAAAAATACCTACCTTCGGCTTTGTTACACAAAGTGCTTTGATTAAATATAATATCGAATGAAGGAAAAGTATTTGGACGATTTACAAGAAATTCGTTCCATAATGGAGCGTTCTAAAAGATTTCTGTCTTTAAGTGGAGCCGCGGGAATTGCAGCGGGTATTTTTGCACTTATTGGGGCTTATGTTGCTTACAGAGAAATTTATTTTTCCGGGGCAATAATATATGATTCTTCTAGTGTTCAGGATTATCCTTTGGAGGTTATTAAGTTATTGATTATAGCCATTGTCGTTTTGTTGGCTTCTCTAGGTACCGGAATTTGGTTGAGCTTGCGCAAAGCCCAAAAGGCAGGTGAAGCTGTGTGGTCACCGGCTTCAAAGAAGTTGGTGACTCATGCCATGGTTCCTTTGGTCGCCGGAGGTTTGTTGATATTAGTTTTATTGAATCAAGGACATTTTGGGATGGTGGCCGGTGTAAGCCTGATTTTTTATGGATTAGCCTTATTTCAGGCAGGTAATTTTACTTTTAGCGATGTTAAGTTTTTGGGATTGATTGAAATTTTAACGGGACTCTTAGCTGTCGCTAATCCCGGCTCCGGGCTTTACTTTTGGGCATTTGGATTTGGGGTACTTCATATCATTTATGGTACCATCATGCACTTTAAATATG
The DNA here is from genome assembly GCA_024762995.1 of Saprospiraceae bacterium. Taxonomy (GTDB): domain Bacteria; phylum Bacteroidota; class Bacteroidia; order Chitinophagales; family Saprospiraceae; genus HyVt-613. Next base: position 10,445 of record JANTGI010000021.1, read on the forward strand.
ATAGAAACCATTGAAAGATTTTTCGATATACGATTTAGACAAGGCTTTTGAGAGTCGGGTCAGACTGGGCATTATGTCTGCTCTGATGGTAGAGTCGTCATTTGATTTCAAACAACTGAAGACCTTGCTGGGAGTGACAGACGGTAATTTAGCGACCCATCTGAAAGCACTAGAAAAGAAAGGGTATATCTCGGTTTCTAAAAAATTTATTGGGCGCAAGCCTAATACAAGTTACAGCCTGACCAAAGCAGGGCGTCTTGCTTTTCAGAATCATTTAGCTGCGTTGGAAAAATTGCTGGGAAGGTAGGATGGACTTTGTGGCAAGTACACGACAGAAGCACACTATTTAACCCATTTCTTCACCCATATCACTCAGATAGGGTGGGGTGTGATGTTAGATGGGCGTAACAAAACGAATAACCGGCCAAAATTACCGCTCAATCTTCTTCTTCTTATCCACTTCTTCACGCTCTGCTTCCCGAATGCCGTCTTTGATCTCACTTTCCAAGCTATTTTTAGCCTTATTGAATTCACGGATACCGGAGCCTAATCCACGCATCAATTCGGGTATTTTCCTTCCACCAAACAATAAAAGGACGATAATCATTATTACGATTAATTCCTGTCCGCCGGGCATGAACAAGAAGATATTGGCTATATGTGTCATAATCTTTTGGGTTTTAGTGAACCTAAAAAGAAGTTTTCTCTCATTTCGGACAACTTCACTACAAAGTTACAGGATTTTAACGACTAGGTTGGGTTTTTAGTGCTTTTTTTAAAACTTATCGGGTGCACGCAATATTTTGTTATAAAATACCCATTTTCTGCCCATTAACAAGAATGCCGGAACAGTTACCTTTTCTTTCTAAAAAAAAGTGCGGTTTTAGGATAAATCTAAGTAACTTGTCGCCACAAAACCCATAAGATATGCCATTGGATAAAGTCATTTTGCGACAGCTAAAAAATTTTAAAGGAGAAGTCTATAATGATGAACTATCCATCGGAATTTATGCGACGGATGCTTCGGTTTATATGATTAAGCCTATGGCGGTGGTGGTACCGAAAGATAATGAGGATGTGGTTTTGGCTCATCAGGTGGCTTTTGCCAATAATTTGCCGATTCTTCCGCGGGGGGCAGGCACTAGTTTGGCCGGTCAGGCTGTTGCGCATGCCATTGTCATTGATTTTTCCAGGCATATGACCAATATCCTAGAAATCAATCCGGAACAAAAGACCGCTCGTGTTCAACCGGGGGTCATCCATCAAAGCTTAAATAGAGCTCTAAAAGAATATGGTCTGCTTTATGGGCCCGATCCGGCCACTTCCAGTCGTGCCAATATGGGTGGCATTATTGCCAATAACTCTTCCGGTTCACACAGTATCGTCTATGGGAAGGCGGTGGATCATATCGTTTCGATGAAGGTGGCACTTGATGACGGCACAGTTTTGACTTTTAAGGATGAGTCACTTGAGTCGGTTGCCCGAAAATCTAATGAACCTACGCGAGAAGGAATGATTTACAAGGAATTGCTGTCCATTATTCACCAACACCAAGAGTTAATTATTGACGGGTATCCCAAAGTAATGCGTCGGGTGACGGGGTATAATCTGGATGAGTTTGCGACGAAAGATGTTTGGAACTTGGGGCAGTTAATTTGCGGAAGCGAAGGGACATTGGGGACTATATTGGAAGTGACGGTGAGTCTGGATGAATTACCACCTAATAAAGCGGTTTGTGTGGTGCATTTTGATGACCGCATGAAGGCGATTGCGGCGGTTCATTCCATTTTAGATTTTGGGCCTGCTGCGGTGGAGTTATTGGATAAATCGGTTATTGATTTGGCCTTGACTAATCCGGCGACAAAGAAAATTTCAGGATTTATTGAAGGGCGACCGGATGGCTTGTTGATTGTCGAGTTTTATGGAGATAGCCCGCATGAACTTGACGAAAAGCATCAAGTATTGGAGACTTTTTTGCGTGAGCAAGGCATGGGCTATGCTTATCCGTTTTTTCACCAGCGGTCGGATAATGCTACTTTTCAGAATATTTGGGAAGTGCGCAAACAAGGCTTGGGTTTGCTGCTGAGTATTCGGGAAGATGCTAAGCCACAACCTTTTATTGAAGATGCTTGTGTGCCGGTGCCGGTGCTTGCGGAGTACATTCAAAAAGTCGTTGATTTTTGCGAAAGCTTAGATACCCAGCTCATCCTTTATGCACATGCAAGCGTGGGCGTGCTACATGTACGTCCTATTCTCGACTTGCGTCAAAAAGAAGATATAGAAAAATTTAAGACCATTTCAGCCAAAGTTTTGGAGTTTGTCAAGTACTACGGCGGTTCTTGGTCGGGGGAGCATGGAGACGGGTTGGTGCGTAGCCCTAGGATACCTGATTTTTATGGCGAGGAGATATATGGTGATTTTGTTCGTGTCAAAAAGGTCTTTGACCCGAAAGGGATATTAAATCCGGGTAAGATAGTGGATGCGGAACCTATGGATCATCACCTTCGATATGGGGTTGATTATAAGGAACAGGAAGTGGATACCGTTTTTCATTATCGTAAGGAGTTGAGTTTTAGTAGTTTAGCTAATATGTGTAATGGGATTGGTGTCTGTCAGCGCACGGAGGGCGGTGTGATGTGTCCCAGTTACAAAGCGTCTCGTCATGAGATGGATTCTACACGGGCACGAGCCAATGCCTTGCGTCTAACCTTGTCCGGGGAGCTTGGGCAAGGAGATTTTACTTCCGATGAATTAGAAACGGTATTGGATCTTTGCGTAAGCTGTAAATCCTGCAAAACCGAATGCCCAAGTAATGTGGACATTGCCAAGATGAAAAGTGAAGTCACCCAAAAACGCTATGATAAGCATGGATTGGGTATGCGAGAAAAGCTTATTCTCAAAAGTGATGCTTTCGCAAAAACCTTCTCCGGATGGGCGGCCGGCTTGGTGAATTGGGGGCAGTCTTTATGGATTTTTCGCCGAGTATTGGAGTCCGTCGCCAAGATTGATGCCAGGAGAAAGCTCCCGCAATATGCGCATTTCTCTCTAACCAAATGGTATAGAAAAAACTATCGCCCCACGGATAAACCAAGCGTGGTTTTATTTGCTGATACCTATATCAACTACCATGAGCCACAAATAGGCATCGCCATTATTCGGTTATTGAGTAAGATGGGTTTTCATGTGCAATTGGTTGACGTAGGGGGCAGCAAACGCCCATTGATTTCTAATGGTTTTTTGAGGAAGGCAAAAGAACACGGGGAGCTTTTGGTTCAAAAATTAATGCCCTATCTCGACAAGAATCTACCAATAATTGTCTGTGAACCTAGCGCCTATTCTGCCTTGAAAGAAGATATTCCGGATCTCATCGATAATGAAAAGGACGGAAAAAAACTAAGCCAAAACACAATCTCTTTGGAGCATTTTGTAGCAGATTGGTTGGATGATCATCCGAATACACCGAAGTTTCGCTCCAAGTTGGCGGCGCATTATCTTTTTGGGCATTGCCACACAAAGGCCTTAGAAGGGATGGAGTATCTCGAAACTATTTTTAAAAATGTAGATGGAAATTATACCATCATCGACGCCGGATGCTGCGGGATGGCAGGCGCTTTTGGATTTGAAAAAGAGCATTATGACTTTTCCAAACAAATTTTTGATAATGATCTGGGCCCTAAGTTGCAAGCCATTCCAAAATCAGCTACCGTCTTAGCCACAGGGTTTAGTTGTCGTGGTCAGATAGATGATTTTGGGGCTCAAGATGTCAAGCACTGGGTGGAGATTTTGGATGTGTAGGAGAGGACGTATGGAGTAGAGCCAAGGTATGCCTTGGCTCTACTTTTGGAAAGTCATTAATCCATCCAAACCACCCGCTCTTCCAAGGGAAGTCTGATACCCGGTTGGCGAGCATCCTTAACATAACCTAGGAATAGAAACCCAAGACACCTTTCTCCTTCGGCAAGAGGGATGATTTTGTGCGCCTTGTGGATGGCTTTAGGGCTACCCCAGTAGGTACCGATACCAAGTTGGGTGGCTGTTAACCACATATTCTGTACGGCCATGGCGACAGCGGCCAGTTCTTCCCAGTCTTCTAGGCGTTCTTGTGGGTCGCGCTGCATGCACAAAGCAATGACAGCAGAAGATTTTTCGGCTTTTTCTTGAATCTTATGATATTTTTTTTCAAGAAATTGCTTCTCCGGTGTGCTATTTTTGTAGGCGTTCGCTAAAAATTGACCCAATTTCGCCTTAGAGGCTCCCTGGAGGACTTTGAAGCGCCAAGGTTCTGTTTTTTTATAATTAGGTGCGTAGGTGCCGTTGGTTAGGATGGTCTCTAGAGTTTCCTTAGAGATGGGTTTGTCCAAAAACTCCGGCGGATAGATAGAGCGACGGCTTCGAATCAAGTCATTCAAGTCTTTATTAGTCATTTTTTTTGTTTCTATTCGAAAGAAAAATAACAACTGTATTTTTTGCAAATGGTTTAGGGCAAGCTCAAAAAAGGAGGATATAGTATCAGGCAGACCGGTGTATCATAAGTGAATTATTTAAGTTTCGGCCTGCCTGGCGCAGCGTAGGCTGTAGTGGTCGGCAGACAGGTACTTCGGTTTAACGGTATAACGATACAACGGTATCGCTCATTCTTGGTTTTGTGGCACTGGTGAATGGTAAAAGGTTAAGGGTCAAAGGGTTATAAAATTTGGCTTCTGTCTATTTTCTTAGTATCAGGACTCCGTTAGATTAGAGGGCAAGATTTTTAGAGATGCTTTGATAAGCTTTTATGCTTTTTTCGGTCATAAACCCAATAACAACAGGCTTTTTTAAGTGCCGGAACTTAAATGAATTACAAACGAATATTTTCTTGACGCAGCACTTCACTGCAAAAAGTCATGAGCCACTCTGTTTGTTCGTGCCCTTTGTGTTGACCGATCTGTGCGGCGACATAAACTAAGATAAGAAGGGCAATACCTGCGAGCAAAACCCATATTGACCAAGGCCGATAGCCTAATTGAAGCTGGACAAGGGTATATAGACCCGCAAAGAAGCAAATCGCAAGAGCAAAAAAGTAAAAAAACATGAATAAAGTCCACACCTTTGGCTGGGGTCCGAACCGTCCCAACACAGTAGTACCTTGATCCGCCTTTTTAAAGGTGATATTAAGTACAGGCGACCAATAATGCCTCTCTTCGGGAGAGACTCGAAGCTCAATGTGGTGCTTCAGCTTTTTACCCAAAATGGGCTTATCTGTCCTTTTCAAGAAGTCACTGAAACGGGTATAAATCTCCTCCTTGGTCATCGGAGTCACGCAGTTAACACGTGGCCTAATTTTAAATTTAATCATGAGCTATCCAATTTGAATAGCTAAGATACAAAATAAAAATTGGCTATTAGTTCTTTTTGCCAAATAATTTCCAAACTCCGGCAATTAATACACCGAGCATAACAAGTAGCATTCCTGCTAACATAATACTACCAGCACCCCAATCAACTAAAAACATAACATTAAGTTTTGATTTACAAAAAGCCTTTCGCAGGCATTAACTACACCCAAAATTAAGAAAAAAAAATTTCTATATTGATGATATATATCAGTTTATACGATGTTCGCCAATGATATTGGCGAATCTAATCTATACGATGGGGTGTTTTATGACAGATTTTGGACGTTTCGGAAGGGCTCATTTTCTTTTGGACAGGAAAACGATAAGTGTACTCGTGTGGATTGATTCTCTATATAGCTCTTGTAAATGAAGTTCGAGTCAGGATGTGAGACTAGGCGGTCCGAATCGTAGAGTTACTATCCCGGATAAACAATAGACCAATTAGAGTCCAAAATAAGTAGTAGCCAGTACCCGTGGATGTCTCAAGAGTGGCTTCCACCAAAAAGGAAAAGAGTAAAATGAGTTGAATGGAAAGAAAAAGGGTGTTTTTATAGTTCTTTCGATAATAAATAGCTGTCAAAACGCCCCATAAAAATAAAATAAGTCCCACAATACCCGTAGTTGCGTAATAAAAAATAAATTCATTGTGGGGAATTAATGCCCTGTTGCGAAGGTATTCACTCAGGTATTTGTCCATTTCATCTCGAAGATCTCCGGCTCCAATCCCCAACAATGGGTGTTGATGACCGATACGCATGCCGGCCTGCATGGAAGCAATTCGTCCGGAATCAGAATAGTGGTCGCCCTTTCCTTGTTGTCTCATTTTCCAGTCATAAAGCATGTATCCTACTTTGGTCTTCAAGGACGGGATTGTTTTTTGTGCCATGAATGGCAATACAAGCAATAGGATGAAGCCTATCCATCCTAGCAGGCGATATTTTGGGAGGCGTAACGATTTGACTAAATAAACAAAAAGACCAAGGTACATTCCGGCAATCCCACTTCTGACTGCCAATAGATGCTGAAATAAGAATAGAAAAATGACACTCCCCAACGCTAACTTCTTTTGCCATTTGGAGATTGGACTTTCGTCAAAATATAGACCGATGGACATCATCAAGGCAATAGCGATACCTAGACTAAACCGGATGTGATTTCTTGGTACGGGGATGTTTTGCCCTTTACCAATTAATCCATTTATATGTTCAAAATGAAGAATGTAATTAACCAACACCCCAAATGCAGATAAAACCATGATGGTTATGTAAAAGACGGCTATTTTTCTATAATCTTTAGCCGTAAGTTTGGGTAAGAAGAAAAAGGCAATGGGAAGCCCCAAAAAGGGTAGTTTTATCCGGCTACGCTCTAGCCAATAGGCATAGTTTTCGGAATATAGACCACTATAAAATATGGGAATAAATACTAAAAGCAGCGCCCAAAACGATGGCGTTTGCCAAAATAATTTCCACTTTTTCCGCAAGGTAGTATCCAATACGAGTTTGTGGTGGGCACTAAAATCAAAAAAACCAAGAAAAATCACCCCAAACATCGAAATCGAGAGCAAAAAAGGAGAATATACTAAAGAAACTAATCCAAGCCCTAAACAAAAAAGGGTGAGTTGCTTACGCCAGTTTTTATGGTTGGTCAGGTTGGTATTATTCATTTAAGTAGGTCACCTCTAGCGACAATCATTCATTAACAGCAAAATAACACGTTTTATCCGGCAATGGCTTCATTTTACACGGAAAATATTCTACAATTTATGTAAATTTGCGGTCTGTTTGCTCAAATGACTCAAAACCATAAGGATTTTTCTCGCTTGAAATGCCCCTGACACGCTAAATAATAATTTCACTCGTTGGATTATTGTTGGATTTGTCATGGGAAGCACCAATGGTTAGAAGAAGTTAATAAATGTATTGCCTTCCCATTGTCATACAAATCCCTACCTTAAACAATTAAATCATGAATAAACATTTCTTTTTTCTTTTTGCCATTCTAGTCATGGCTGTGTTGCCCACTTATGCACAGGACGACCCTGTTTTATTTACAGTGAATAACACACCGGTTCACGTTTCAGAATTCAAGTACATCTATGAGAAGAGTAATGGGACGGAAGCCGATTATTCGCGCGCATCGTTAGAAAAGTATTTGGATTTGTATAAAAACTTTAAACTAAAAATCGCTCTTGCTAGGGAGAAGAAATTAGATACGATTCCAGCTTTAAAAAGAGAATTAGAAGGTTATCGCAAGAAATTAGCCAACTCTTACTTAATTGACAAGGAAGTTACGGACCATTTAGCCAAAGAAGCTTATGATCGGATGAAATCTGATGTTCGGATTAGTCATATATTCTTTTCCTTGAAGCATTTACGCTCGCCCGGAGATAGCTTGGCGGTTTACAAAAAGGCGCTTGATGTCAAAAAACAACTGGATCAAGGCGCATCTTTTGAAGATTTAGCCAAAAAATATTCTGAAGATAAGCCGAGTAAGGAAAAAGGAGGGGATATTGGTTATTTTACAGCAATATTTCCTAGTGGTTTTTATCAATTAGAAGAAGCGGCTTATACGACACCTGTGGGCCATATCGCAGGTCCAGTTAGATCTGTGAGTGGCTATCATATTATCAAAGTAACAGATAAGCGACCTGCTCGCGGGGAAATGGAAATAGCCCAGATTTTGTTTAGTAAAGAAGATGGTAAAGATGTGAGTGTTATCCGTAAAAGTGCCGAAAAAGCCTACAATGCGATTACGAAAGGGAATCTACCTTTTGAAGATGCCGCTAGGCAATTTTCTGATGATAAGGTTACAGGTGCCAAAGGAGGATATGTCGGATATATCGGTATTAATCGGTTTGAGCCGGAGTTTGAAGATGCCGTATTTGCCTTATCGAAGGATGGGCAGATTTCCGGGATTGTTGAGTCCTCTATCGGTTTTCACATTGTAAAGCGTTTGCACAAAAAGCAATTGGGTGCTTATGACAAGGAGAAAAGGGGAATTTTGACGAAGTTGAGAAAAGACCCGCGCTATCAATTAGCCATAGATGCCTTTATCGAAAAGACCAAAAAAGAAGCTGAATTTGCTGAAAAGCCCGGTGCGCTCGATAAATGGATTGCATCACTTCCGGATTCAACTTTCTTGACGCATAAATGGAGACCTTCGGAGGAAAAAGATAATACCGTTCTTTTTACGATGAAAGGCATGAAGGCGACCATTGGAGACTTGGATGAATATGCCTACAGAGCCACAAGAAAAAGACTTCGTTTTGGACGGAATACCAAGGTCAGCGATGGAGCCAAAGAAATTTATAAGGATTTTGTAAATGACCGAGTCATGGCGTATGCAGAGTCAACATTAGAGTCTAAATATCCGGAATTTAAGGCTTTAATGAGAGAATATGAAGAAGGTATCTTGCTTTTTGATATTTCCCGCAAGGAAGTATGGGATAAAGCATCCGAAGACAGCACGGGGCTTGCCGCTTTTTACCCCCAAATACAAGATCAATTCAAATGGGAAGAACGGGCAACAGTAGTGACTTATACCATTCCTAAGCTGTACGAAAAACAATTGCCCAAAATTCGTAAAATAGCGAAGAAAAAAACTCCTGCCAAAGTTTTGGCAAAATTCAATAAGTCTAAAGATGTCGTTTCTATGGCGCGAGAGACTTTCGAAAAGTCAAAAGCACCTAAAGGCGTTAAAAAAGTATGGCACAAAGGAGGAATGACTGAGACCGTTTTTGATGTCAACCGTCAGCCCCAAACGGCTTCCTTTATGGTGGTCGAAAAGATTATTCCGGCGGGGCCCAAAAAACTGGAAGATGCGCGTGGTTATGCCATTGCCAAATATCAGGACTACTTGGAAGAGCATTGGGTGCAATCACTCCAAAACAAGTATAAGGTCCATGTTAATAAGGAGGTCTTTGAATCTTTAGTGAAGTAATTATTTGAATTTTTTGACAAAGATAGTGTCCATGTGGTGTCGGTCAGGATTGTGGTTGGCTTTGGTTTTAGTTGTGTTTTTCGCATCTTGTGCATCGGAGCCACCATCTGATACGCCCGATCCTGTCTTGGCAAAAGTATATAACAAAACACTTATCTTGTCGGATATTGACGGAATTGTGGAGCCGAACACCTCGCCGGAAGACAGTGTGCATCTGATTCAATCTTTTGTGGATAGGTGGGTACATGAAGCTATTTTGATGCACGAAGCCGAAAAACATGTGAGCCAAGATATGGACTTGGATAAATTGGTGAGAGACTATCGTTCTTCGCTTGTGCTCAATAATTTTGAACAAGAGTTATTTAAAAGTGAATTAGATACGGTCATTACGGATGAAGACGTAGAGCAATATTTTAATGCTAATAAAGAACAATTTAGACTAAGATACAGCATTGTTCGTTACTACTTCATTAAGCTACCGGTTGTGAGTCAAAATGTTGATTATGTTAAACAGTGGTGGACATCCAAAGAGCCGGCGTTGATGCCCGATTTAAAGCAATCTTTAAAAAAAGAACATGCCTATTTTAGCTTGCACCCGCACCAATGGTATGCCTTACAGGACTTAAAAAAGAAATTACCCAAAAATCTTCGTTCAAGTCTTTCCCCTTCTTTGGATGACGTGCTCAAAAATAATAACTACCTTTACTTTTTAAAAATTTTGGAGATGAAGAAAAAAGGAGAGTTTCCTCCGATTTCCTTTGTCAGAGAGCAAGTTGAAAAAATAATCCTGCATGGTCGAAAAATGAAACTGATTGAAGACAAAAAAGCAGAATTATACAAACAGGAAGTAAACAGTGATCACGTCAAAATTTTTACCAACTAAATCGAATCATCTCGGATATTGTATCCCGGATTTGTAAAATAAGATCATCAAATGAAGAAAATTATTGTTTTTGCCTTTTGGGTATTTACCTTTCAGGCTATTTTTTTGACAAATGTCCAAGCGCAAGTTGCTAATCATACGGTCGTTGACAAGGTGATTGGTGTGCTCGGGGACGAAATAGTCCTTCTTTCTGAGCTGGAAAAGCAAGTGGCTTACGCTGCACAGCAGCAAAAGACCGCTCTCCCGCCCAATGCGAAATGCCTGATGCTCGACAATATCCTTACGGAAAAATTACTCATACATCAGGCTAAAGTGGACAGTATTGAAGTTTCTGAAGATGAAGTAAATACACAAATTGATGCAAGGATTGATAGAATCTTAGGAATGATGGGCAATAATGTCTCCCAATTTATTGATTACTATGGTCAAACTCCGGCGGAGATGAAGGATTTTATGGCGGATGATATGAAATCTCAACTCTTGGCAGAACGCATGCGCCAAAAAATTATTGAAGGGGCGACCATTAGACCGTCTGAAGTGATTGCCTTTTATAACAAAATCCCAAAAGATAGTGTGCCTTTCTTTAATTCGGAAGTGGAATACTCAGAATTGGTCTATAAGCCGGTGGTCAACCAAGCCGCCAAAGATGAAGCCTATGTCAAACTGTCCAAAATAAGAAAGGATATTGTCGAAAATAAAGCCAGTTTTGAAGAAATGGCTAAGTTGCACTCTGATGACTTAGGTTCCGGCAAGCAAGGTGGCGATCTAGGTTGGCAAAAAAGGGGGACATTCGTAACCGAATTTGAAGCCGCTGCTTATAACTTGTCAGAAAATGAAATCTCGCCCATTATTGAAACTGAATTTGGCTATCATATTATTCAGTTGTTGGGACGACGCGGTAATTTAATTCATGTCAGACATATTTTGATTAAGCCTGTTTTTAGCGAAAGCGATTACCAAAATGCTATTGCTAAGTTGGATTCTATTAGAGCCGACATCCTTGCCAAAAAGATAAGCTTTGAAGAAGCTGTCCGCAAATACTCCGATAAAAATCAACAAAGCTATAGCAATGGTGGCAGAGTGATGAATCAATACACCGGAAATACCCTTTTTGAAATTGCCGACCTTGATTTCAACGTTTATTTCGCTTTGGATTCTTTGCAACCGGGAGATATTTCCGAGCCGGTCGAGTTTTTGACAGAAGCAGGAGAAAAGTTCTATAGATTACTTAAGCTAAACTCTAGAACGGCTCCTCATAAGGCGACCTTAAAAACAGATTATTCTAAAATTCAGCAAGCGGCCTTGAACACAAAGAAAAATGAAATTATCACCAAGTGGGTGATGGATAAAGTAGGTAGTGTTTATGTTAAGATAGACCCGACCTATAGCGACTGTCCCGAGTTGAAAAAATGGCATTTCCAAGGCGAAAATTAAATCCGGATTCATGAAAAAAATAGGCTCCATATTCTTCTTTATCTTATTGGTTTCTTCAATGGTGATGGCTCAGGTTCCAAAACACAAACGTGCTTATAAGCTTTATAATAAGTCCGGCAAGAAAGTCTCTTATCGCAAAATGGTGAAGCAGTTGGCCAAGGCCGATGTGGTACTTTTTGGTGAGTTACATAATAATCCGATTGCGCATTGGATGGAATTGACCTTGGCTAAGGACTTGCATCAAAAAAGAGAAATCGTCTTAGGTACCGAATTGCTCGAAAGAGATCAGCAAAGCCTAATTGATGATTATTTGGCCGGTAGAATTGATGCTAAAGCGATGGATACATTGGCCAAAACTTTACCGGTCAATTATAAGACGGATTATAAGCCTTTAGTAGATTTTGCCAAGAAAGAGCATTTGGTGTTTGTAGGCTCTAATATCCCTAGGCGTTTTGCTCGGATTGTGTATCGGAAAGGTTTTGAAGGGTTGGACGAGTTGAGTAAAAAAGAGAAAGATTGGGTGGCCCCATTGCCTATCGAATATGACCCCAACCTGAAAAGCTATCAAGAAATGATCGGCATGATGGGCGGTCATGGTGGAGACAATTTACCCAAGGCACAAGCCATTAAGGATGCCACAATGGCTCATTTTATCATTCAATATTTGCAGAAAGGTAAATTATTCTTTCATGTTAATGGTTCCTATCACTCTGATCAATACGAAGGAATTGTTTGGTATTTAAAGAAAAAAGTACCCGAATTGAAAGTGAAAACCATCAGTGTGGTTGCCCAAAAAGACATTAATAAGCTGGATAAGGAAGCTGTAGGTATTGCAGATTTTATTATTGTGGTTGATGAAGATATGACCACCACTTATTAGGTAAATAGTTACGCAAATAGTTAATTTTTAGATACAAGCAGGATTTTACCACCCTAAATTTTGCGAAAGCTCAGTACCAAAGGAGGACTCCTGCAAAATCCGAGAAAACCAGGCCATTGGTTGTTTTCTTTTGTCGCCGGTCGAAGAGTCGCAAATAAAGAAGTGCCTGTACAACTGAATGTCAGAGCCAAAAATATGAAAAAGATGTCGGATTTTTCTATTTGCAAGAACCACATTATTGTGGCAGAAAGCTAATTGCCACGCATGATATGCTTCATCATGCCATTCCAAAAGCTCTAATAACAGCAGGTCATCCGTAAACTGCTCCAAAAAAATTCGAGCCAGTTTGCCATGGTGATGACTTTTCGCAAATTTATATTCCTTAAATTTGAAAGAATCGTGAGTCATTGCCGCCAGTCGGAGTCGTTGCCAATCCTCCCGGTTAATTTGCAGTGCATCGACATTTTTTAGGACATCACGTACATGCATCTCAATTGTCGGTTCAGGATGGCCATAAGACGGCCGCCCCCAACTAAGCCCCTGAATGATGTCGGGGTGCGATAGAATGGCTGATTCTATTTCCGATAGAGGTTTGATACCTCCCTTTTTTCGATGTTTCGGACTTGTCATGTTATTGTATTAACTAATGTAAGCATTGTTTTAATGAAAGTCAATAGCAAAGGGAGTTTTTTAGCTTCCGCAAAAAGCTAGCCAGATATGGATGATTGTGTAAAATGTTAAGGAGATGTTAAAACGGTGTTAAATGTTAAGAAATTACACACCATCTAGCCGGAAGAACGTTTTGTTTTTGAATTTTTTATTGACATTTAAATCAATTGACAGCTATGAAAAAAATAATGGGATACGCAGTTGCCGGCCTGTTTGGAGGGCTATTTGTCTTAGCGGGTGCATTGTTTTATTTGCATCAAACGCCTATTCAACAAAATTCTAAAGGGGATATTCAGCCCCAAAATCAAGCTACTTTAGTAAGTAATCGTGGCTCTAGTATGTTGCCGGACAATTTTAGAACCGCCGCACAGCATTCTATGGAAACGGTCGTACACATTAAATCCAGTTCTAGTCCACATCAAAGCCAAGGAAACCAATCCGATCCGTTTAGCTATTTTTTTGGTAATTCACCTTTTGGTGGTTTTGGTCCAAAGGTGGGTACCGGTTCCGGAGTGATTTATTCCAAGGATGGGTTTATCATTACCAATAACCATGTTGTAGATTTTGCGGATGAAGTGGAAGTTACTCTATATGACAACCGAAAATATAAGGCATCAGTCATAGGTACAGATGATAAGACAGATCTGGCGGTATTGAAGATTGAAGCGGATGACTTACCCGCCATCAAAATAGGAGATTCTGATAAAGCTCAAGTGGGTGACTGGGTATTGGCCGTGGGCAATCCATTTGAATTGACCTCCACCGTAACTGCCGGAATTATCAGTGCGAAAGGAAGAAGCTTACACATGAATGATAAGCAGAATGCTATTGAGTCTTTTATCCAAACAGATGCGGCTGTCAATCCGGGTAATAGTGGCGGCGCACTAGTCAATACTCAGGGAGAATTGATTGGAATTAATACGGCGATTGCATCAATGACAGGGTCTTATGCAGGCTATTCTTTTGCTATTCCTGTGAATATTGTCACGCGAGTTGCGGATAATTTGATTCAGTATGGCTCGCCCAAACGGGGTTCTTTGGGTATATTAATTGCTGATATGGATGCAGATCTTTCCAAAGAGTTGATGGTAGATATTACGCAAGGGGCTTATGTCTCGGAGTTGGTGCCGGGTGGTGCGGCAGAATTGGCCGGTATGTTGCCGGATGATATTATTGTTCAAGTAAACAATCAAGAAGTAAAGAATGTGCCCGATTTAATGGCCATCGTAGGTGAGTCAAATGTCGGCGATTTGCTAAAAATAAAAGTCAACCGGCATGGTAAAGTTAAAGAGATCGACGTTAAGTTAAAAGGATAAATACCTGCTAAAGAGTTGGTTTTTCGTTTTGTTTTGATTGCCTGTTCTGTTCCCCACAGGGCAGGCTTTTTTTAGTAGGTCTTCGAACAGCTTATAGGTTGATTAAAGGTCGCTGTGTCTGATAAAGCTGAATGGGAAAAGAGTTGCATCTTGGCTTGGCATCTAATTTTCTAGTGATGATGGCAGCGGTAGTTATTAGCTTTCATCACCAATCAAAGAAATGCATATCTTGCTTTTATGGATACCGGCGGTATGACGCTATGGATTTTAGGCAAAATAAACCGCCGGCCCATACCAAGAATTATAGAGTGGTGTCTATAACGGGTCAATGTGTGTGTACAACATATTGCACCTTTTTCAATTCAAGCTCCATAGGAGCGACATTTTGGTAGCATCACAAAAGAAGCCGTATAAAATGGACATTTATTTTGGGCGTGTCCCTAAAGGAAAATTTGAAATATTTAGTAGTTGTTATTGTCTAAAAAATAAGCTTCAATTCAAGCTCCATAGGAGCGACATCTTGGTAGCCCGCAACGTAGTGAAGGGATAAAAGCATAACCCAACGGCAAGTCATAGCAAGCTATGTTGGAAAAACCAACGCAGAGTAAGGTAAAATTTGAAATATTTAGTAGCCGTTATTATCTAAAAAATCGGCTTCAAATTTTTTCTTAATCAAGGCGGATTTTGGAGGCATAGCAGGTTATGACGGTCACTAGCTCAATCTGAAATATTGTTTTTGTGCAATCTGTTGCATACACGGGTCAATGCTCTTCATATTTGACTTCTAGGTCATCGAGTACAATGTCCAGTAAAGGGTCTTGTCCTACCTCGTATTTTTGTTTTAAATGATAGCCGTAGGATTTGCCGGAAAGATTCCAAAAAGTAGCAGAAAGGCTTCCTCGGGTCTTTTTGATGACTTCATACATGGGCATGTCTAAGGCTTTTTCAATCATTTTGGTTAGGATCATACCCTGTGTCCTGGTTAGGTTTTTTAGTTCGGCCTTATATTTGGGTTTGTATTTTTTACGTGTTTTGCGGACATATTTTTTACGCTTGTGTTTGGATTTGCCTTCGGTGGCTTCTTCCATCTGGCGATAAAGTTTGACCGCTTCTACGGCATAAGGATAGACTTTAGCGGCATATTTTTTATAGCGCAGATAGAGTGCATACTCTTGGCTGTCTTTAAATTTTCTGGGTGACGTGACAACGACATCATCCAATTGGGAAGCAAAATAGATGGTATCTCCATTGACAACCATCATCTCTAAAGCATGCCAAGTAACGGAATCACCGGATTGGGCATGACTGCTATGAATAACAGTGAAAAATGAAATAACAAATAAAAAAATGAACCGATTTTTCATATAAAGCTTTGAATTTTGTGCGCAAAATTAACCTATTTTCTAAAATCTTGCGAAAATCTGTCCTTTTCTTAACGCACCACCTTGGTAGAAAGGTGGATAATTTTTGTTAAATTTGATGTAACAAGTAAGTTAATTACCGGTTATTGGCATAAAATGCTCTTCTTGGCTTTGGTTTGCGTCCAATTTAGTCCGATTGTATCCTATTTTTTGTCTAAAAAAAGGAGCACCAAAACAGTTAAAGCTATTTATTTTCTCGCTGATTAGGTGTTTTTTTTAGAAAGACCCGAAGAAATACTCGTACAATGGTATTCATTTGCTTAGGTATCCGTATTTTTGCAAACTTTCAGGGATATTTCCGAAAGGGAAACGAATAATCGCCAAGAAAGGGCGAATTGCAAAATTTAAATTTAAAACATGAAAAATCATTCAATATTCCGATTCTCATCTGCTTTACTTCTAATGCTTGCGGTGGTTCTAGTTAGTTGCCAACCCAAAGCGGCGGACAAATCGGAAGCCGCTACACCACAAACAAATACGACATCGACTACTAAAAAATCTAGGTTGCCGATTGCTTACATCAACTCTGACACACTATTGGCCAATTATACTTACTTCGTGACCGCTATGAAAGCTTTGAGTGACAAGCAACAAAAGGCAAGCGCCACCTTAGAAAAAAAAGGACGGGCATTGCAAAACTCTTTTGTAGCTGTGCAAAAGAAAGTCCAAAATGGGGAGTTAACAGCCAATCAAATTGCTAAAGAAGAGCAACGTCTAAATAACAGGCAACAAGCGTTGGCCGCTGAAGAGCAAAAAATGGCGGCGGAGATTAGCCAGGAAAATCAGGAAGTTCAAGATACTTTATACAGCAACTTGCAAAGGGTTTTGCAAAAATATGCCGACGAACATGGTTATGAGTACATCTTAACTTATGCAGGTATGGGGATGGGCAGCCAGGTATTGGTTGCTCCTAAAGAATCGGATATTACTCCGGAAATATTGAAAATCCTTAATGCTGAAGGTGGGGAGTAAATGCATCCGGTTTTTGCAAAAATGAATCAACTAGGAAGGGACAATGTGCCCTTCCTTTTTATTTTGGACTATGCGCTAAAAAGGCCGGTGGTCTTGCCTTTGAGCGAAGTTAATCCTGCAGATATTCAATATGCTATCGGACGGTGGGACAATCTCCTGCATGGTCGGATAGACAGTTCTCCTTTGGATTTTAGTTTTAAGCCGCCGGGTGAGCAGATATTTAAAGAGGCTTTTCAGCAAATACAAGCTGAAATCCATGCCGGAAATACTTATTTGGCTAATTTATGTTTTAGGATTCCTATCCAGATAAATTGGTCGTTAGATACTATTTTTGCGCAAGCTGAAGCCCCTTACAAACTAAGGTATAAGAATGAATTTGTGTTTTTTTCACCGGAGACTTTCGTCAAAATCAAACAGGGACAAATCGCTACTTTCCCGATGAAAGGAACTATTGATGCCGCCATCCCGGATGCTCGGAATGTCCTTTTGAATGACCCGAAGGAGGATGCTGAGCATGCTACAATTGTCGATTTACTTCGGAATGATTTGAGTGCAGTCGCCAAAAAGGTCCGTTTGGAGCGTTATAAGTACCTGAATTTGGTCGAAAATAATCGCGGTGCCTTATGGCAAATGAGCTCCAAAATTACCGGTGACTTACCTAGTGATTATCCGGAAAATATAGGGACAATCCTAAGGCAATTATTGCCGGCAGGCTCTATCACAGGGGCACCAAAGAAAAAGACGACGGAGATTATTGATGCCGTCGAAAGACATAAAAGGGGGTTTTATACGGGGATTGCAGGGATTTTTGACAATGGGCAAATGGATAGTGCGGTGATGATTCGTTTTCTGGAGAAAGAAGGCGATAGTTTTTTTTATCGAAGTGGTGGAGGAATCACGTCACAAAGTGCTTGGGAGAAGGAGTATGCGGAACTTTTGAAAAAGGTCTATATCCCGGTGCAGCCTAAGAATCTGCTACTGGAGACAATTCGCTGGGAGAAAGGGCAATTTATGCACCTTGGATGGCATCAACAACGTTTTGACGAAAGTCGTACGCAAATATTTGGTGAAAAAATACCTCCAATTAGTTTGGAGAAGCTATTGTACTCCTCTGTTCAAAATTATGACTTTGGTGAGCAGACGATGAAGTGTCGGGTGCTATATGACAAAAAGGTAGAGCGGGTTGAATATCATCCTTATCGACCGAAAGCCATCCACTCTTTGCAGTGTGTTTATATAACGCAGCATCCGGGGTCGTATAAGTGGGAAGACCGTCGTTTTTATATGGATTTGCTTGCGCAAAAAGGAGATGCGGATGAGATTTTGATTATTTGTGATGGTAGGGTAACGGATATTTCTTATGCGAATGTGGCCTTGTGTGATGGGGTACATTGGTGGACTCCTGCCTTGCCAATATTAAAGGGAACCAGCATGAGAAGATTAATTGATGAAGGCATCCTAAAAACGAAAGAAATTCCCGTCGAAGAATTATCCACCTACCAAAAGTTAAGAATCTTTAATGCCATGATACCTTGGGAGAAGGCCGTTGAAGTGAAAATTGAGCACATAAAAATATAATCCAATTAGATGGATTGAATTTTGTGTATGGCTTGTCTAGCCCTGTTTTAGGCAGAAAAAAGTAGATACAAGGCAACGCCTTGTATCTACAACCCTTTGATTCTTAACCTTTTATCTTTTGCCGGTGCCACAAAGTTGAGTAAGAGCGGCACTGTTGTATCGTTACACCGTTAGACCGATGTACCGAAACTTTAGTAATAGAAACATCTATCTTATCTAAGCAGCGTAACGGTACCTTTCAAAGTTTTCTTCTTTCCATTTAAGAAGGTGACTTCTACGATGTATGGATATACATCCGAAGGCAGTTCCTTGTTTTTGTATTTTCCATCCCATCCTTTACTCTTGTTGTCATTGTCATAGACTTTTTGACCCCATCTATCATAAATTCTAAAGTCAGTTACTTCTAATAGCGAGGCGACATCATCGGTAATGATGACATTAAAGAAGTCATTGGTGCCGTCATTATTGGGCGTAAAGGCATTAGGAATGTCAATGTCTTCCGGGAAGATATGTATGACAAAAAGACCTGTACTCGTGAAACAAGCAGCATCATCTGTGATGCTTAGGCCATAGGTGATGTCTTCCGTTGGAGTGACAGAAGGATTGGAGCAAACCAAGCAGCTTAGACCATCTGTTGGATTCCAAGAAAAAACATAAGGCGGATTGTATTCCACCGGTAGATTTATCGTCGTACCGGCAAAGATGGTCGTATCAAATGTGATATTGGGTATTGGCGTGACAACAAAGACCGTTGCCGTGTCCATTCCCGTACATCCGCTTGTGTCGCTAGCCGTAACAATAAAGTTGGTCGTTACACTTGGAAAAGCTGTGGTCGAAGAGCTGTTGGGCATACCCACTAGATTGGTTGGTGACCAAGAATAGCTATAATTGGTCTGCGGGTTATTGACCTGAAGCGTGGCGGTGTCTCCTTGGCAAATGCTGACATCATCGGTGCTGACCGGGATTTCCGGCAATATGGTCACACTATGGGTGACCGTACTGACACAATTAGAGCCGGTATTACTGGCGGTTAGAGTCACCTGATAAGTGCCTGCACCGGTAAAAACATGAGTAGGGCTTTCCAGATTGCTTGTAGGAGTACCATCCCCAAAGTCCCATTCAAACTGGTTGGCATCAATGGACTGATTGACAAAGGTGAAGTTTTCTGCTTCGCATCCGGTAAGTGTACCACTACTATTTGTAAACTCTGCCTGGGTATTTAAAATAGTTACAATTTTTTCAGCAGTAAAACTACAGGAACCGTCCACACTAGTTAAAACGAGTTTGATGGGTTGTTGATTGGACCCTGGTAAGAAAGTGTAGGCATGAGTAGCCGTCAATTGGTCGTGAATCAAAGTACCATCCCCAAAATCAAAATGGAAGCTGCCAACATCTACAGTGTCTGCCGGATTGATGGTTGCGGTGATATTTTCGCCTAAGCAAATGGTCGTCTTGTCCAGAGTAAAGTCTCCTTCAGGTCCGGTGGTGTTGATGGGTTTGGTGATGGTGTCTGTACATCCAAACGAAGTTGCAACAACATGGCTGACATCAAACGTTCCCTTTCCAAAAACGGCAACAACGGTATCACCAACGGCATTACCTCCATTGCCAAAATCCCAAAAATAGGATAAACCGGTCGAGGGAGATGATTGGTCGATAAACTCAATGTTAATGGGGTAGCACAAGACACTTTGTCCATCAACTGAAGAAGAAAATGCCGCAGTAGGATAGTCTTGAACCTTTACCTCTACTTGGGTGGAGCCGGCACATCCGGTGGCTGCTTCCGTAAACGACAGAACAGCTGGGAAGCTACCTGCGGTATTATAAGTAGCGGAGCCGGTTTGGTTGTTGCTTGTAGTGCCATTGCCAAAGTCCCAGTTAAAATTCAAATGAGAACCTTGAGTCGTGAAATCCGTCGCACTGAAATTGACCGTTTCTCCGATACAAATAAACGGTGGTGTCGGGATGGTCGTAATAGTACTGGTCGGTTCATATATATTGACAAGCGCGGTATCCATACCTTCACAGCCCAATACATCTTTTACAGTAAGACTAACTTTAAAAATATTATCGGCAGGATTGGGTAGTGCAAAATTGTGGGTAATATTTTGTCCCATTCCTGTCTGATTATCTCCAAAGTCCCATTCCCAACTGGCTAACGTCGTGTCTCCCGAAGTAATGGAGGTAAAGTCAATACTATTGGGTAAGCATATCAATGTATCACTTGGAAAGATTTTTGCTTCAGCACCGAATACCCTTGTGTATTGCCGTAGTGTATCTCGGCAGCCATTTACATCATCTACAATTAATTCTACCCATTGGTCGCCGCTTCCGCCAAAGGAGAATTCAAAGGGTAAAACGGGGGTGCCTACCGTAATGGGACGTTTCTCGGAAGAGTTCCATTGATATCCTTTATAACAAATACCGTTGACATCTTGCGATGCACTGGCATCAAGCATTAAGTCCGCTCCCTTACATACTTTTGGAGGGATGGTAAAACTCGCCTTGATGTCTCTAACATGAATTTGGACAGTATCACTGCTTTCTTCACAACCGGAGGTATTGTTTGTACTTCTTAGAATGATGGTATAATCACCGGTATCCGCATATGTATGGGTTATGGTAGAAACCATCATGGTATCGGTACCATCTCCAAAATCCCAAAATATGCTATCTGCATCTTCTGCCAGACTCGTAAAGTTGAAGTCAAATGGAGACTCACAAGCCATGTTATAATTGATTTTGGCTATCGGGCCATGGACATTGATTAGTCCGGGTTTGGTCAAGGTCGAATGACAACCATTATAAATGGCTTCTAAAGTTACATCTTGGGAGCCCGTTTCGTGAAAAGTCCAAGCCGGATTACCGTCCGAAGCACAATGTGTCAGGCGATCTCCATCACTATAGTAGTGGTAGGCATCAATATTGGCGTTATTGCTTAAATCCATAAAATGAACCGTGTCACCGGGACAAATATCTGTCTTGTCAACTGAAAAGTCCAAGGTGATGGGCTCACCCACAAAAATAGTTTGAATATAAGAAGTGTCTCTGCATCCGCCACTATTGACAATAATCAGTTGGACAGGATACTCCCCAGGCTGCGTATAGGTGTGTGGGATGGTGTTGTCGTTGGTGGCATCCAAGGTACTTCCATCACCAAAATCCCAATGCCAACTAACTATATTTTCCTGAGAAATGCTTTTATCTTCAAAATTAACAGTAAGAGGAGCACAGCCATCTTTGACATCCGGCAAAAATAGGGCATTAGGTGTGTAGATGTTGGCTGTAATGACACCGAAACCCATACAACCGGCTGCCGTGGTTACCTTTAGGATAGTGGTATCTACGGTTAATCCTTCCAAGGAATAGGTCGTAGTGTCATAATCCACATACAAATGAGAAGGGTTTTGCTCGGAGGAAGTCATGCCGTCGCTGAAGATATATTCCCAGCTTGCTATGCCCGAAGAAGTACCTGTAAAATCAAGCATGACCGGTTCGGAGCAACTGTAGTCAGGACTGACTGTCGCCATGGCTACCGGGTCTTCCACAAAAATAGTAACTGTTGTATCTCCCATGCATTGGCCGTCAGGAGAAGTCAAGGTGAGTTTAATGGTTTTGGTGCCGCCGGTATTGAATCTAAAGTTGGGGCTTACTTGCGTAGATGTTGTCGGTGTCGCATCAGGTCCAAACTCCCACTGGTAAGTCCCAATAGGAGAAGTGTTGATGGCGGTATAAATGACTGATTTACACAAGGTATCATTATCTAAGGTGAAGCTTGGTTTAGGGCTACCGACCCCAATGGAGATGGTTTTTTCTTTGACACAGCCATTATCATCCGACACAGATAAGGTGACTGGGTAGGAGCCGTCTTGTGTGTAGGTTTGCGGGGGTGGAGTAACACCGTCATAAGTACTTCCTCCAAAATCCCAATGAAACACGTAAGCACCGGGGGGAGTGGTATTTGTGAAGGATACGTTTAATGGCGGGTTACAAGCGACCGGTGGATTGGGCGTGGTGATAAAGGTTGGACTGGGTGGATTAGAGACCTTAATAAAGTCCGCTACCGCAATGGTGGTATCACAGCCCGGTTTGTCTGTGACCAATTGAAGACCGGCAGTAAAAGACCCGGAAGTGATGTAGGTATGCGTCGGGTTGGGCGTACCTGAATCTCCCCCACCGTCTCCAAAGACCCAACTATAATTGGTGACGGTTATTTGAGAAGCAACATTAGATGAATCTTTAAAGGCAACGTCTAGGGGCTGGCATCCCGATTGGGGGTCTGCGGTGAAGAAAGGAATTGGTTTGGGATAAATTTGAATGCTGATGGTGCCAACTACAGACCCGTTTTGAGATTCCTTAAACTTGACAACATAGGTTTTTACTTGCGTAAAAGTATGAGAAGGGTTCTTGATAACGGAAGTACCCCCATCATCAAAATCCCAATAAAACGTAGAACTGCTACCCGGTGCGGCAAATTGGACCGTAAGCGGGGCACAGCCTTCTGTTTGGTCGGCTGTTTGAGCGGATAAGGAGATGGTGCTGCTCACAAGCAGTACAAGGATAAATAAAATAGGAACTGTTTTTAATATTTTGGTCATAATGCCGTCATTTTTGTTTCTAGTAATTGCTCTC
>JANTGI010000022.1 GCA_024762995.1 Saprospiraceae bacterium
ACCGCCATACGCGGGCCATAAGTGTTGAATATCCGCACAATACGAGTTTCCAACCCATGAAAAGTGTGATAAGCCATGGTAATCGCTTCTTGGAAACGCTTGGCTTCGTCATAGACTCCACGCGGGCCGATTGGGTTGACATTTCCCCAGTAATCTTCTGTTTGCGGATGTACCAAAGGATCTCCATATACTTCAGACGTCGAAGCAATCATAAAACGTGCTCCTTTTGCTTTCGCCAAACCCAAAAGATTATGGGTGCCCAAAGAACCTACTTTCATAGTCTGAATAGGCATTTTCAAATATTCAATCGGACTGGCCGGAGACGCAAAATGCAAGATGTAATCCAACTTACCCGGAACATGTACAAATTTAGATACGTCATGAAAATAGAACTCAAAATGCTTTTCGGGCATCAAATGAGCAATATTATCCATGCTTCCGGTAATCAAATTATCCATACCGATGACATGATAACCTTCTTTCATAAAACGGTCGCTCAAATGCGAACCCAAAAATCCGGCTGCACCGGTAATAAGAACTCTTTTCATTGTTGTAATTTTTTTATGAATTTAGCAGTGTATGGGGCAGTATATTTCATGGAATTTTACGAAGGCATCACTTCAAAAGTTCTAACAAATTGACTTTCAGCAGCCAAACTCAAAAAATCCGGTGCAAAGGTAATGGTATTGACCAAAAGATGCTTGCCTTTTTGGTTCCTAAAACTTATCGCTTGCCACCGAAAAACTCATCTCTTTTTTCTCCCGTCAAACAAACTCATTTTATACGTCTCCCTATTAAAAGCTGCGCCCGATGGTTCCATTTATAGAGCAAGAATTAACACACTATTAGCGTCGATTTTTAGAAAAAAACGGAAAATACACTTATATTTGGGTATTTTTAAATGAGTTACAATGAAAAAGCTACTTTTATTTTCCATATTAGTCATCCTTTTGTCTTCGGCTGCCTGTCGCAAAGAATGCCCCGCTGATGTCAAAATAGGAGAAAAACCCCTGTCGGAAAAAAGTCTTCGTTTTTTCCCGTACACAGGAAGTCCAAAGCTTTATTTTAAAGATCAATCCGGTCAAGAATTGGAGTTTAGGAGTCCGGAAGGAGTTCGCATGGAAGCGGACAAAATTTCGGTGTATAAAAAATGTACCGAAGTCAAATTTGATGGAAAATCATCTTATGAATATTTTGAAGGACAATCTAAATCTATCGCATTCTTTTCTGCGCCTACTGAGTTCTCGATAAATCTTGGGTTATTCACATCTATACTGCGCCCGGAGCAAGAACTATTTTATGACAAGCTCGTCGTCAATGTCATGGGCACCGGCTCCATTGGTCGGGGGGAATTAGTCACCGACGTGCGCTTCACGGACAATTATCAGGAGTCGGAATTTAACATCACGGATTCCTTGACCTATATCGATTCGCTGACTCTAAATAATCACCTTTTTACGGAAGTCTATCAAACCAAGGACTTTGAAGGTCGCCAAGTCTATTTCAACAAAGATCAAGGGGTCGTTGGATTTAAAACAACAGACAAGGTTTACGCTCTGGATAGAATTGAGTAATCGTTGACTTCACCCCTTCGACAATGGCATCCCTGCCCCAAAATATTTTCATAAATATCGCCCCCGGGTGTCAACGAAACGACGAATTCAGGCGTTATCTAAAGATAAGGATTCTTTTTCCTGCATTTTTGGTTAGATATTGCTCAAATTTGTAGATATTTGTGTTCCTTTCGGAAATTTTCCATTTTTAATCAAAAAAACAACCATGAAGCGTTTTTTTACAGTATTTAGTATTCTTTTCATCACCACTCAGGTCTTTTCTCAAGCATTGACACGAGGTGTTTGTGGCAACATGCCTTCTGAAGCCGCAGAGAAAAAATTATTGGCCAGTAAAGCCTTATTTGAAAAACTGGACATCATACAAATCGAAGACCTAAAGTATGTTCCCATAAAATTTCACCTGATTGCGAAGACTGATGGGACAGGTCGTGTCAAAGAATATGATATTTTGAGACAATTATGCGTGCTTAATGAAGACTATTCCGATACAGAGTTCCGCTTCTACATTAAAGATGCTGACTTTAGCTACTACGATAGCGATTATATCTATGACTCTCCTCGAACTAGCCAGCTGGCAACCAATCAAATGCAGGCACTAAAAAATGCCAATAATAACGCCGTCAATGTATTTGTGGTTAATAACATTGGAGGTGGTGCAGGTGGTCTAGGTACGGTTCTTGGGTACTATTCCGGGGCTAAGGATTGGATCGTTATGATAAAAAAAGAACCACAAGCCGGTAGCAACACACTATCCCACGAAATGGGACACTTCTTTAGCCTTTTACACACATTTAATGGTTGGGAAGGTGCTCCGTTTCAATCTTCTTCTGCAGGATGGCCAAAAGCGCCCTTTAATTCGCCGGGGGGACCTCAAACGGAAAACCAAGATGGGAGTAATTGTTCCGTTGCCGGAGACAAACTATGCGACACTCCTCCGGACTATAATTTTGGGATTATATGGAATAACTGCAATTATACCGGCGGTGCGCAAGATTATAAAGGAGACTTAGTTGATCCTATGGAGAATAACCAAATGTGTTATTTTAGCGGTTGCTATCCATATGTTTTTACTTCCGATCAAATCAATATGATGTATGGCGACTACGCTAAAACATCCAGAAATTACATCAAATCGTCTTACGTGCCTAATAACACACAAGTAACGACCCATGCCAATCTGGTTTCCCCTACAAATGGAGCCAATACAGGAGGCAACATCGGCGTCGTCCTTGATTGGGAAGATATACCTGATGCAGATCATTATTTGCTTGAAGTATCCAGATATCCTAACTTCTCTAAGCTCAACCAAAACTATATTGTAAGTGAGTCTCAAAAGGAATTACCGGAATTGACCCCCAATGTCAACTATTTTTGGAGAGTAACCCCATTTAATGACGGGGCTAGTTGTGTAGCCGGTTTAACTTCTTCAAAATGGAAATTTGCGACCAAACCGCTGGCCATTTCCAATATCGAAGAAATCAATGCTTGGGATGTAGTGCCTAATCCAACGACTCTCTCCCAGGTAAGATTTGCGATAGAAATTGCCAAACCACTAGACATTACCGCTCAAGTCGTAAATGTCAATGGACAGATTTTACAATCTAAAGAACTTACTGTCCATGCCGGCAATCAAGTTGTACAATTACCTGAAATTTCTTTACCAAACGGAACTTATTACCTCCGTCTTATTTCTGACAAAGGTATGGAAACACGTCGTGTTGTTATTCAAAAATAAAGACCTTGTAGTAGATACAAGGCATGTTCAGACTTGCCTTGTATCTACTCAATGCTTCAAATAAAACGCACGTGTCAGCTTCTTATACGCTTCTGTATATTCGCGAGACGCTTCGCTTTGATAGATGATTATATCTGTCAAATCCACGCTCTCGCATTCGTGCAAACCAAATTCAATCAGCAACCGATTAATGCCCTTATCTGCCCGTGGATAAATATTAGCCTGCCGACGCAAACAAAAGCCATAAATCTTAGCCATTTCTATAAATCGTAGCCCTTCAAGATAAGGCAAAACGACCGCAAACCGACCATCTTTCGACAAAAGCCTTCTTGCTGATCGCAGCAATTCATTATTGGGCAACTTCACCGTATGGCGCACGCTACTTCTGTTTTGATTTTCCGAAAGGGTGCCCCCTGTAAAAAAAGGTGGGTTACAAATAATAAAATCATATGGGGCTAGGCCGTTTTCAAATGTTTGGATAGGCGCATGAAAAGCCTCCAACCGATCACACCAGTCCGCTTGCGCAAAATTATCTCTAGCTTCCTTGTAAGCGTCCTTGTCAATTTCAACAGCATGTATAATGGCTGTTTCGTTACGTTGCGCCATCATCAAAGCAATTAAGCCGGTGCCGGTGCCTATGTCCAAAATTTTTTGGCTATCAGAGACCTCCACCCAAGAACCTAGCAAAACACTATCCGTGTTTACTTTCATTGCGGATTTCTCTTGCCGCACATCGAATTTCTTAAACTTAAATACCGGCGTCATCTTATAGATTAAAGAATCATTTTAAAAGTGGGATTGGATTTTAAAAAACTACTGAACTAACAAAAAGTTTAAGCGATGAAGCGGGAATATGGTACAGCGGTGCAGCGGGTTTATGGTACAGCGGTTTGTCATTAGGAGAAGTTTAGAAGTTTAGGAGCCTGCCTGCCTTCCGCTTCGCTTTAAGGCGTCAGGTAGGTTGAGAAGTTTACGGCACCAGATTGCTAAGCTCGTAGCCTGCCTACCGATTAGGTAGGCTTGCGGAGAGATTGGTAAGCTGGACTTGTAGGGAAAAGAATCTGCCTACCACTTCGCTTTTTAGGCGTCAGGCGGATTGAGAAGTTAAAATCCAACAAAATCTTGGTTTCTCGTCGCTGCGGCAGCACTTCAAAAATCTTAAATCGTATATCGTAATTCTTAAATCCTTTCTCCACAAAGCCTAGAATGAGCGATGCCGCTGTATCAAAACTCAAATTACTTACAAAAGCCCCAAAGGCAAATCCATCGTAATAACTCTTTTTTGCAGGTCAAAGTCCTGAATGTAGGCATCCACCCAAGGTATCATCACCTCCCGCCCTTGGTAATCCACCAAAATAATAGATTGGTGGGGCTGCTCATCATAATCAATAATAGGCCCAATCAATCCTAACTGCTTATCAACGATTTGGAAGCCCAAAATAGCATCTAACTCTGTATCTTCTTCTTCCAAAAAATCTTCCGGTAGATCTTGTTTGCGCACAAAAATAGGCTTCTGTGCCACGGCATATGCAGCGTTGGGATTATCAAAATCTTCAAAAACCACCAGCAAATGCC
Organism: Saprospiraceae bacterium; assembly: GCA_024762995.1. Lineage (GTDB taxonomy): Bacteria > Bacteroidota > Bacteroidia > Chitinophagales > Saprospiraceae > HyVt-613. Next base: position 4,885 of record JANTGI010000022.1, read on the forward strand.
CTCCCTGTTCCTGAAAAGATTTAAAAAAAAATGGAATGATATCGCCGCGTTGTTGCACAAAAAGCACCTGTTTGGGTGGCCGAAATCCGACATATTCATCCCACAAAAGTACTTTCACGGCTCCTTTAAGACCGTAAGGTTTCCCAAGGCGACCAATCTGAATGTATTCCGGTTGCATAAGTCTAATTGTGGTCAATTAATACTTGGGAAAGAATCACCCCTTTTTCAGCCTTATCTGCCCATGAGCCGGTACAGGTAATGCACTGGGTGTCTAATATTTGTTGACTTCTTTCAAGCAGTCCGATGCCTTTAGCGTATTTAGCGGTGGATTGACGCCGTTCGATAGAAGTCTCAAAATGAGCTTCCTGCACGGTATAGACATCATCGTATTGTACCCCGTTGACTTCTACCGGGCCTTTCTCAGTTACTTGATACTTCCATTCCTTAAAAAAGGCGACCTGCTCATTACCTACTTTCACCTTGGTACGATCATCAAAAAAAGCATTACCATCCCAAGAAGTCTCTAATTGAACCGGAAAGGTCAATTTAATAAATGTCAAATTTTCTTCGGTTTGGAGCACTCTGTTTTTTTCGCGCACAATCCACCAAACGGTATTAGGCTGCCAGTTTTCGGTGGGATTTTGACGCCATTCTCTTAGCACTCTATATTTTTCACCCGACTCGTCGGTTAATCTTTCGACAATAGTCTCCCGAATTTGGCTAGAAACCGTATCTGGTGAACCACTCACATTAAAAATAATGGAATCTACCGCATAGGTTCGGTATTGTCCGACCGTTACCGGAAAATATTCATAACCCATATCTGTCTGATAATCATCTGTTTCTTTTTTGGCGCAAGCAACTAGTAAAACAGGAAAAAGTAACCAAAGAATTATCTTCATTATTAGGAATAATTTGTAGTGAATATTAGGAAAAATTTGGTCGATGCCTAGAAATCAAACCACCACCAATGACATCATCCCCCTCATAAAAAACAGCGGATTGCCCCGGCGCCACACCTTTGACATTCGCCAAAAACTCCACATCTATTTGGTCTCCAAAATTAGACAACAAACTCATCGTGCCGGCATCATGATAACGAATCATCGTCTTCACTTCCATCCCATCAGTTATTGATGCATACTTTTGCATGTTTATGTCATAGACACGCATCCCATTACGTATCAAATCGGCTTCGTAACCTATCACTACTGTATTCGTATCCGGCTGAATATCAACAACATAAGCCGGGACACCCAAAGCAATTCCTAACCCTTTGCGCTGGCCAATGGTAAAAAACGGATAACCGGCATGTGTCCCCAATACCTTACCGTTGGTATCCACAAAAGTCCCCCCGGCCACGCGTTCTTCCAATCCCGGCACATTCCGCTTCAAGAAGCCCCGATAATCATTATCCGGCACAAAACAAATCTCATAACTCTCCCCTTTTTTGGATAATTCTGTATAGCCCCGATCATACGCTATCTTCCGGACTTCTGTCTTTGTCAAATCCGCCAGCGGAAAGATGGTGCGCGCCAACAATTCCTGGGTCAAGCCCCACAAAACATAACTTTGATCCTTAAAGCGATCCTTGGGGCGAGTAATAAAATACCGCCCGTCTTTCTGCTTTATTTTGGCATAGTGTCCGGTAGCGATATAGTCACAGTTCATGGCATCCGCCCGTTTTAACAGGGCTTCCCATTTGATATGAGTATTGCACAAAACACACGGATTGGGGGTACGACCGGCCAAATACTCACTCTTAAAATTGTCAATGACATAGTTTCCAAAATCCTCCCGAATATCTATTACAAAATGGGGAAAAGACAAATTCACTGCCAAGCCACGTGCATCATTGATGGAATCCAAACTACAACAACCGGTCTCCTTGGAAGTTCCTCCCGAATTGGCATAATCCCAAGTTTTCATGGTAATCCCCACAATCTCATAGCCTTGCTCCTCTAGCAGCAATGCGGTGACTGTACTGTCAATTCCGCCACTCATGGCGACTAAAACTCTTCCTTTTTTCTTCAATGCAATTTTTTATGTAACAACTTAGTTGCCCCGATTTTTAGACAAAAAATAACGGGTTTCTAACTGTTAGACAATTATCCCTAGACAAGGTTCGCAGGGCACCGCTCAACGAGGACAAAAAACGAACCATTCGACTGCTCTACGCACTCTTTCCACCGGTTTTTCGGCACGCCGTAGCCCACAGCTCTTTAAAACAATTCATCATAAATATTTCCATCTTCTTCCCTCGGCAATTTTTCTTGAACACGTTCCGGCTTTTTGTTCAAATCCAAGGGAGTATCTTTCAGTAAGGCGCTTTCAAAATTATCTAATAGCTCCAAACCTTCCGTTTCAAACTCCGCATTCTGAAGGTCCATCGTATCCATAAAATTCTTAGACAAGTCCATAAAACGCTCCATCTCGCCGGTTTTTTGGGAGACATCATCCAAAATTGCCTGCATAGAACGGTCAAACAATTCTTTTTTACTGGAGCCGGAAATCACATTCTTTGCGCCCTCCATCGCACGTCGTGAAGCTCGAATGGCTTTATATTCCGCTTCTTTAATGGCAACTTGATCTTGTGTGTCTTCGTGCAAAACCTCCGAATGCTCATACATCCTGGTCAGAATCTTGTACAAATGCTTCATTTGCTTCTCAAGCACACCATACTTGGCATTAGACTCCTTCAGGCGACCGGCCTTTCGAGAAGCAATAATTAGGGATTTTTTATCCCCGTTTGCACGGGCTTTTTCCGCAAGGAGTAGATTCTTATTGATCTCAGCGGTGTTTTTGTCAATGATTTCGTTTAGGCTTCTCATTTCCCCTCTTAGCTTTCCGATCTGACCGCTTAATTCATTGATATTTTCCGCAAGGTCATCCAAGTAACCACGCAAAATTGAAATAGGATCCATTTTGACAAAAATCCCGGTAATGTACCGCATCACAGACATGTAGGCATTACTCACCAGACTACGTGCCCGACTGTCCAAAGCCATATAAAACACCAAGCCCACCAGACCCGCCAACAGGGCCAAATACAAAGTACTCTGCAAAATAACCACTAACGGCGGCAAGACTTTCAAGGCCAAAAAGCCCAAACCGGCCACTAATCCGGCCAAAAAAATAGCCCCCGTCACCCCTTCCGGCTTCTTCCAAAATTCTTTATTCTTTGCCATATTAAATCTCGGCTCCTAAATATTTCTCGATATTAGCGACATCTTCGTCAATGACTCGCAATACGGCTTTATGGGTATTCTCAAACTTATCCTTAGCCGCCGCAATGCGATTATCTTCCTCCACAATGGATGCTTCCATGGACTCCACTTCATCCAAATAACCGGCAATCTCATCTTGTAATTTCTTAATCTGCTCTTTATTTTTATTGATTTGATACTTTAGTTTTTCGACATTTTTCTTTTTGGCTTCTACCTTGGTGCTCAGTTGATGATTGAGTGCTTTCGCAAAATTATCCTGCTCTTTGACCAAAATATTACGGTAATAGCCGGCAGTTTCTGCTAATTTTGCTTTGGTAAGCCCCATGGTTGCGGCCGTTGCGAAAGCGGACTTATATGCGGTAGCCTCATCCATATTCATTTTGGCTAATGCTGCTACGGATTGTTTAAACTGAAGATAATCAAACCCCGAAAGGTCATTTTCCGAAAGGGCCTTCATCAAAAAACGTAGGCTTTTCTCATCTGCTCCTGCGGCTTGCGCAAACAGGTCTTTTAGCTGGTCACTCATATATTAGGTTTTAGTCCACAAATTTAGTTGTTTTTTACCAATAATTGGCAGATTTAAAGAGGGCTTTTCAAATTGGCGTATTTAATTCGGTTTAACGGTATAACGATACAATGGTATCGCTCATTCTTGGTTTTGTGGCATTAGGAGTAGAGACAAGGCATGCCTTGCCTCTACTCTACTTTTAATCCTGAAATAAAAACCCATTCGGGAATCTACCAACCATCATGGAATCTACTAAAGTCGGCATATTATTAACATCCAGGTCATACACATAGACCATCCCATTGACCCCATTATCCTTGCCTACATACAGTTGTTTCTCGCTCTTATCGACACCGATACCATAAAATCCGCCTTCGATGATGGCGCTGGAGTCAAAACTCCCGGTGGCCTTGTTAAAACGATAAATACCGTCCGTACCTGAACCATACAAGTGCATCACAAACAGCATAGAGCCATCAGGAGATTCTGTAAAATCTTGAATAAACCCTTTCGAAAACTCATAAACATGAGTCGTTTGATCGTTTTCGATTTTAGCCAATTTACTGTTACCTACAAAACATCCGGTAGAAGACACCCAAATTTTGCCGTCATCAGATTTCGAGATGCGCGTAGGACAACCGCCCACAGGCAGGGATTTTAAAAGGGCATTATCCGAAGTATTGTAAATATTGACCACGGAGTCCGACCCCCATCCGCCGGAAATAGGCACGTAGAGTTTGTCGTCAGAGACCAAGAGCTCTTCCGGCCCGTTGTTGGTCATAATGGAATCGACGATGGTGTTGTTATCGGTATTCAAGATTTTTATTTGACCATTAGCAGCGGCAGTTCCCCACTGCGATACATAAGCTTCAGATTGGTTTCTTTGGGCCAAATATCTAGGTTGAACTAAGCCCCCGGTAACTGTTGCTTCCGACTGCATGGTGCCATGGTTGACAACTTCAATTTTTTCGGAATTATTAGCGACCAAAAAACCTTTGTCATTGATAAATGCCATAGAATTGAATACATTACCGACTACAGCCCCGTTATTTTGGGTCTGAAATACTTCCGGGATTAACTGCTTTGCCCCCTTATCATAAAAATAAAGGCTGCCTGCATCAGCGTTAAAAACCCCTTCACAAACGACAAAAATGCCCTTCTTTTTAAACTGTGGGGTCTCTTTGACAGGAGTCACCGGATCCGGTTTACAAGAAGAAAACAAACTGATGCCTCCTAAGGTCAAGGCAAGAAGAAAAAATGATTTAAAATTCATAACTTTTGGACTTTTATCCCTTTCGGGAAAGATTAAAAAAAGTCCAAAGTTCTCTGTGCAGATAGGCACCATAAAGCAAGGCTATAGCTTGCGCAAAAGATGGTCTATCCATTGTTTTTTCACCGAAAACTTTGGAAATTAAGCACTTGGCAGGTCTTCTGACTTATCACTAATTGGCTCGCCTTCCCATTTTCGAAAGAAAAAAGTGGCTAAATGAACCAAAATCACATGAATTACAGCAGCGGGAACTGTTTTGGAGTTGCACCAAATTCCCTTTTCATTCCTTGCGGAAACCAAATACGACGCAAAGGTAATATAAAAAATTTAATTTTCGGTCTGCCTGTCTCTACTCGGCAATAACCCAATAACCACTGGCTTCTCAAAGTACCGAATCCTGAATAAAAAAGAGCAATTATTTCCTTTCTTTATCAAATTTCACTACTTTTGCTCACTAGAATAAGGACGGATTCATCCCGGCTATTCCTTTTCTGAAAAGAACCAAATGCCTAAAATGTAACCCCATTTTGGACGTATCCCTTGGCTCCCAAATACTTGACTTTCTGTAGCAATAGCAGGCGGTCTTTTTATGGTGAGATTCATAGAGTTGGTTCCCTACTAAAAAAACAACCACTAAAAATCAAAACCACCATGATTAAAGAGAAAACTTACGTCAAAGTAGCCAATGGAGCAACTCCTTTGTCTAGCCCCTACCCCATGAACAATGTCGTCGGTAAAGTTTTAGAGATCGACGAAGACCGGGTAATTGTACAATTAGATTCACAGTCCTTAGATGAAATAGACGAGCAAATAGTCGATTATTTGATTTTTAACGAAAAGGATTATCCGAGCCTCGTCTTTAGTCTCTCCGACTGCAGCAAAACCAAAAGAAGAGATACCCCAGAAGAATATGAGCATGCAGTCGATGATTTTTGGGAAAAAGACTTTCCGATGGAATTCGATGAAGACCCTGAGTTTGATGCCCTAGATATGGTCAATAACGACGATATGATATCCCTCATGGTGGTTGTATCCCAAGCCTTGCCGATTTATCAGTTTAGAAAAACATATTTATTTGAGCAACTACGCCCGCAAGCTAAAGAGTGGCATACAAAAATTATTGACATCTTCAGTGGCTTCTTAATGAACCGCATCGATCTTCACAAGGAATTTCCGGAAGACAGTACTGCTCAAAACTTATCCATCGTTTATCACGATGAAAGCATCAAAGAATTAATGACTAATATAATCGGGCAAGAAGTGGCCTACCCTATGCCCTTCTTCAACAATTTTTTGGAAGTCCTTACTCAATACGCTGAATTTATGGAATTGACGAGCCTAATAAACAACAAGGACGAAGTCATCAAAAGCCTAAAGAAATACAATATGAAAATGCTCGCTATTGCCCAATCTCCCAAATATTGGGATGAATCTAAAAAGGAAAACATGAAATTAATGGAGGAAGATTTATTGGAATTAGAGTCCGACTCCGAGAGATTTTTTGAGTATCTCAAAATGGAAGGTACGAGCATGGAAGAATTTATGGAAAATTTTCAGGACGAAGAATAATCAACTTATTTTTGTCATGTAGCGTGCTAAAGTTCTAATTTTTAAATACCTTTGCACCGATTTCGGGATGTAGCTCAGTTCGGTTAGAGTACTGGTCTGGGGGACCAGGGGTCGCAAGTTCAAATCTTGTCATCCCGACTATCAAGCCCTTGGCATTGCCAAGGGCTTTTTTTTTGCGAATCTTTATGATAATCAAGGATAGCCAAACAATCTCCTAACCCACCCCCTTTATTTAGTCCCGTCCGTCTTTTTCGTCCAATCCGCCGAGACCGCCAAAAAAGCGATGATATCCTCCACATCTTGCTCCGTTAATGCTCTACCTAGTTGCACATTACCCATAATTCTCACGGCATCTTCCAGCTTTTTGACAGAACCATCATGAAAATAAGGAGCCGTTTTGGTGATATTCCGCAAGGAGGGCACCTTAAATACATCTCTATCCGATTCCTCCTGAGTAATGGCCAACTTGCCTACATCGTGCTTATTGCTCTTCGTAAATCGTTGATAATTGTCAAACAACCCAAATTTTTGGTACAAAGCGCCCCCCATCGCCGCTCCACTATGACAAGGAATACATCCAAAATCTAACATTTTTTTTAACCCTTGTTTCTCTTTTTCCGAAAGGACATCCAAATGACCTTCTAAGTATTCGTCTAATCGGCTCGGTGTCATCAATGTCCGCTCAAAAGCCCCTATGGCTTGAGCAATTTGCGGATATTTGATTGTTTTTTCATGGGGATAAGCTTGCGCAAAAAGAGCCAAATACTTGGGCATTTGCTGTAATCGATGGACTACTTCTGCTTTGGAAGACATCGCCATTTCTTTGGGATTCAACAAAGGCCCTTCCACTTGGGCTTCTACATCTTTGGCGCGGCCATCCCAAAACTGGGCCAAATGCAGTGCCGCATTATAGGTGGTCGGGCTGTTTCGATCACCTAGATGCCCCCCCACACCCTTGGACAAAGGTGTATCATTAACCCCATAGGATTCTAGCGGGTGACAAGTATTACAACTGACGGACTTATCTTTGGATATTACTTTTTCGTAGTAGAGTTCTTTACCTAAATTCACCAACGCCGCCCTATACGGATGCGCTTCATCCATAGCATTTTCCGGAAGGGGAAACAAATAGGTCGTTGCCATTTCGTGCAATACTTTATCGGCATTGGAGACCTGCGTTTTTGGTTCCAGTACTGTTTTTTCTTGTTGGCAGGAGAGGCCGACCAAAAGGACGACGATGATTGAATACTTCATATTTTGGTTTTATTTCCCTTGTGGATGAGCTTCGCGGAATGACCAAGCATCCTTTGCCGCATCATAATCAAAAAGATAAATATTTCGCTGCGGATCACTGGCCGCCATTAAAGAAAAACTAAACTCTATTCCTTTGATTTTCATTACATTATCTCTCAAAAAACGGATTCTATGGGCGTTATCATAGCTACCACCTTCTTGGGCAGCCAATGAAAATTCATACTTGGGCTTTCCCACAAAGCCACCGGAATCATCCAAATCAATCGAAAAAATCTCCGGCGAACGGGCATGTCCCAAATATAATTTTTTCCCGGATTTCGTCGTAAATACACCGAGCCCCAAAGCATCAAATCCTTCCAATTGATGGAGTATTTTTTTGGTCGCCAAGTCAATATGAAAAACTCTACCTACTTCGTCATCCGTTCCGGAGCCCGCCAATGACGACACATAAATGCTATGATTGGCACAATCATAAGTCATCCCTACCACCCCATACGGATTTTGGTCTGTCGGTTCTTTAGCCGCGGGCAAGCTCATAAATGGAGTCATCTCCCCGCTCTCCGCATCTATTTTCATGATTTTATTATAATAGGAAGGCGGTCGATCCAGCAAGCTCACAAAAGGGATTGGCGCTGTATAAATCACGCCGTGCTTATCCAACGTATATGGCCCCAATGTCCCGACTTGACTCCACTCTTTCTTTTGCAAAACTTTACCTCCTTTACGTGCTTCTATGATTTTGAGTCCCGGGCCGTCAATCTGACGCAAATCTATAAAAAACGGGGGACGCAAACCGGCTTTCTCCGGAAAAATGGGATTTTTTGCGCAAGCATCTGCCCGTCCGACGGCTCTTTGTAGCCTCTTCTGGGCTTCGGCTCTTTCTTGGTTTTGTTTTCGCTTCGCCTTGGCATCCGTTTCCATCCACCCCCAATACATCGCACCCAGCACTAGCGGTATCAGAAGGAGCAGCCAAACCGGTAAGTTCTTTTTAGGCTTAACTCTTTTCGTGGAGTCATGTTGTTTTTTACTGGACATGGACTATTTATTTTTGGTAGAAAAAGGTACAAACATCGGCCCCACCACCCCTTGATAGGTTTGGAAGCCTTCATGACCATCGATGACGCGGGTTTCGACCCAACAATATTGTTCTCCTTTTTTATCACTGTTTTTCATTTGGGGGACATACCAGATGATGTTTTGGCCCGTCAGGGACTCAGCGGGTTGAATAAAACGCTCCGGCCCTTGTTCAAAATCAGTATGACAACACGGCCCAAGCGTACTCATATCTTCCTCCCCTTCTCCGGTATGCTTCACAGCCACATAAGTAAAAGCATGATCGCCCCGACTGTGGTCTCCGAATTGCCCGTTATTCGGCTGCAAATAGTAGCCCGAGCCGTCTTTATTGGTCATCCGAAACAAGTAGCCTTCCGGCGAAAAAGAAGCATTTTTCTCTTGCAAATTCCAATTTTCCTTCTCCCAACGTACCCATTTCCCCTTTTCCCATGCCTCCACTACTTGTCCTTGCTCATCCGCCAAATCAATCCTAAACACCGGTCTATACCAGCCATTGTTACTGCACCCCAAGCCCAGATTCACTCCTGCCACCCGAAAACGCCCATCCTCATAAAATTCAAATAAATTCTGATAGCGATAATTACAAGATTTTGGCCACACCGGGCTCCGAAAATCTTGTACAAAAGAAAATCCAATCTCTTGCCCTTTATTTCTAATGGGTTCTATTTCCGGCGGCTCAAAGGCGACCACGGCCGCAGAGCTAAATTGGGGGCAACCCATCGCATCCGAATAGCCAAAATCCTTTTTATCCGGATAACTGACATGCCAATCCACTAATTTAGCCGATGTCAAGACCGGTTTTCCATTATAATATGCGTCAAAAATCTCTATACCATCGGAATTAGTTAATTGATAGTGGATGCGCCAACGATTGCGCTCAATCGTCGTGGTATCCTGGCAATAATTTTTGGTAATGACTTCATTTTGCAGGCTTCTTTCTGTGACCAATTGCGGACGTCGCTCATCCCATCGGGGCATCCATTGATATCCGATGGCTTTTAGCTCCGTCAAATCCACTAATATCCATAAACTCTCCTCGCTTCCTTTCCGGGTGACGATGACGGCCGAACAAAGATGTCTGGAGCGCTCACATTTGGAGCTGCGGACGACCACTTCATAGGAAGCAGGTATGGCGCCCGTCGTCAATCCTAGTTGGGTCTGCACCTGTGGATAGGCCATGGCTATTTTTTGAGACAAGACTTGCATTTCATTGGTCAAATGGGGAGATTTACCCGGAGAGCTAACGACTTTCACGACTTTTCGACTTGTTTTATCGATGAATGCCTGCCGAACGGTATTGTAATAAAAATTATAGCTTTCGACCAAAACCAAGTCGCCGGCAACCTGAATTTTGCGAATTTCATTGGCTTTGGCCGGTCGGATATCCGTCACCATATTGAGTAAAGGTGCTTTGGTCTCCGGCAATAAATGTTGGACATTAAACTCTTTATCTTGAAGTGCTATCGCTTGCGCAAAAAATAAATCTTGAGGAGATATTTCTTTTTCCGGCAACGGCATAATCGGGTTAGATTGTTTCAAAACACCCGCAATCTTATCTTTAAACAACTGAACATCAGGAACTTGACTCAAAATTTGGGCATGATTGACATAAGTCAACAAGTCCGCCTTTCGATGGGCGGCTTTGGGGGAAGATGCCTTTTGGTGGTGCTCAGATGAAGAATCATTTTCTGATTGACACCCCAGAAGCAACCAAAAAATCAATATAAAAAAGGGAAAGCTAAATTTCATAGTCTTTAATCTAGGCGACAAATATATGAAATAAATACAATATAAATAGGGCGCAGTCGGGTTTTGGGCCATATAGTTTAAATGATAGAATACCGTGACGGATTTTTACGGATTTGTCCTTCAAAAATTCGAAAAAAGACTCTAATCGAAGTGGAAATCCGTGTGAAATCTGATATAATTTACGTCAGTAAATTATCCGTGAGAAATCCGTTTGATCCGTTTCATCCGTGTTCTTTTTTTTAATAAAGAGATAGGGACATTGGAGAAAACATGGGCAAATCCAACCAAAAGATGGACTTAGAAAGGAGCCACCTAAACAGTCACAAAAATTGTTAATAGCGTGCAAACGACATATCCTTTGCAACCAAATGCCCTAAAATGATGTTAGTTAGGTCAATCCTTGGAAAAGGAGACTTGTATTCACAGTAAAAACATAGACAGATGGCATTCGAATTCACAGATGCAAACTTTGAGACAGAAGCTAAAGGAGTAACTTTAGTTGATTTTTGGGCGGAATGGTGTGGCCCTTGTCACATTATCGCACCACATATTGAAGCTTTAAGCCAAGAATATGCGGGCAAAGCGGTAGTAGGCAAGTTAGATGTTGACCATAATCCAACCATAGCGCGAAAATATAGCATTCGAAGTATTCCGACAGTAATCGTCCTAAAAGACGGAGAGATTTTTGATAAACACGTGGGTGTTGCTTCAAAAGCTCAGCTTGCGCAAAAACTAGAAGCGGCTTTATCGGCTTAGAAAAGTGACAGAATAGTCGCCAAGACTACTGAAAAAGCTTATCCTGTTCTTGCTTGACAAGTTGTGCGAGCGAAGAATAGGTGCAAAACTTAAGATACAAACCGGTTTCCTTTTTTGGGAGACCGGTTTTTTTGTTGTCCTTCCATGCCCCTACCCCTTTCTTTCCTGCGGGCCGTCAAGCAACACCAAACAAAAAATTACGTTACTTTTGCCTATGGATATTTTTGAAAAACATCAGGCAAGAGATTTGAATTTGGAGCTACTGGCCAAACAGGTAGTGGAAGGCTTCATTATTGGACTACACCGTAGTCCGTTTCATGGATTTTCCGTAGAATTTGCCGAGCACCGCCTCTACAATCAAGGAGAGTCCACCAAAACCATTGACTGGAAGGTCTATGCCCGCACCAATAAGCTCTTTAGCAAAAAGTATGAAGAAGAAACCAATCTGCGATGCCAAATCGTCATAGACCATTCTTCTTCCATGAATTTGCGTGCGGATACCGATGCCGGCGCTCAATTATCCAAGCTTGAGTTCTCCGCCCTAGCGGCAGCCGCCTTGATGAGACTACTCCAAAAACAAAGAGATGCCTTTGGGCTGACTATTTTTGGCGAAAGCATCGAAACCCATACCAAAGCTAAATCCAGCAATCAACATTTTAAATTGCTCACTGTCTTTTTGCAAAAAATGTTAGCGGATGACCGTCAAAGGCAAACCAATGCTGCCGCAGCCATCCATAATGTAGCAGATTCCATACACAAGCGCTCGTTAGTCATTATCTTCAGTGATATGTTTGATGATGTTTCTAAGCAGACAGAGCTCTTCGCCGCTCTCCAACACCTAAAATACAGCAAGCACGAAGTCATCCTATTCCATGTGGTCAATAAAGATAAAGAATTGGATTTTGATTATGAAAATCGACCCTACGAATTTGAAGACATGGAAACCGGCGAACGAATCAAGCTCCAACCTAATCAAATCAAAGAACATTACACCCAGCAAGTAGCCGCCTATACCGAAGCCCTAAAACTGAAATGCTTGCAATATAAGATTGATTTTGTAGAAGCGGACATCAATAAAGGGTTTAAGGAAATCTTGCAAGCGTATTTGATTAAGCGTAAGAAAATGGGCGCATAATAAGCGATTTCCTGTCATATTCGGATGTCTTAATCAATTCCAAGCATTCCATAAAACCACCAGACCTAATGCCACTAATAGGACACCTAAAACATGGTGAATCACTCCCTGCTGTTGGACATAAACCTTTCTTATTCGCTTTTGTGTAAACAGGTAAGCCACCAGCGTAAACCACAAAAACGTATTGACGACCATCAAAATCCCGGCCACCAACATCACCCACAACGGAGTCCCCGGCTCCAATAATACCGTAAATATACTCAAGAAAAAAAGGGTCGCCTTGGGATTCAACACATTGGTCATAAATCCCATTTTTAATCCCACATACCAAGCGACATCCTGCTTGGCCTTTTCATCGAAGCGGTAATGCTGATTCTTTGCCCGAAAGGATTGTATCCCTAAATAAATGAGATAAAGACCACCACCCATTTTTATCAAGCGAAATATCACCGGAGAATGAGCAATAATCAACGCAATACCACCCACACAGTAACTGACATGAACCACTATCCCCAAAGCAAATCCCAAAGCCGTCCAAACTCCCGTCTTTCGAGAATATTGAAGGGAATTTCGCAAGGCAACCACAAAATCCGGCCCCGGACTGATGACCGCCAATAAGTGGGCAATAACCGCAGATAGGATGAGACTAGTTGGATGCATCCGACAAAGTTACACAAAAATTTTATGTTGTTGGGGAAGAGACCGAATGGTGTGCGGAAAACAGATTGCACAAAAAACAATATTTCAGACCGGGCTGGTGGTCGTCATAACCTGCTATGCCTCCAAAATCCGCCTTGATTAAGAAAAAATTTGAAGCTTATTTTTTATACAATAACAGTTACTAAATATTTCAAATTTTCTCTTACTCTGCGTTGGTTTTTCCAACATAGCTTGCTATGACTTGCAGTTAGGTTATGCTTTTATCCCTCCACTACGTTACGGGCTACAAAGATGTCACTCCTATGGAGCTTGAATTGACCCAAATCTTTAAAAAGGTGCAATCTGTTCCCCCCCCCAGAATATAACCTACACTGTGAACATTCCATCCCCACAGCCCCATGCACCACCCAGTAGTTCAACTCTTCCACTTAAAATTCCAAGTAATCGCCGGGATAATCGGAAAAATAGACACTTTATATGCCTTGACGCTAGATGTACCGCTATTAATATCCGTCTCCGTATCATACGAGATAAAAAATGGGTTAAATCGATTATAGGTGTTATAGACAGAAAGATTCCAAGATGATTTAAAGCGCTTGGTGGATTTCGATTTTGGCTTAAAGGTCACCGATAAATCCAAGCGATGATAGGGGTCTATCCGGGCACTATTGCGCAAGCCGTACTCCAAAAAGAATTTATTGTCATTAAAAAACAAGCTCTTGACAGGTGTGTAAGCACGTCCGGTGCCATAGATAAAGACCCCGCCAATCTCCCATTTTTCATTAAAACTATAAGTACTGACCACAGATAAATCATGCCGCCGATCATAGGTCGTAGGGAAAAATACCCCTTTAACATCATCAAAAATCCGCTCCGTCTTGGACAAGGTATAACCAATCCATCCCGTCCATTTCCCCTTGTTCTTGCGAACAAAAAACTCCGCACCATAAGAGCGACCTTCTCCATAAATAAAATCCGTTTCGACTTCCTGTGCCGGATTATCCGTATAATCTTCGGGGTAATCAATCTGGTTCCACATATACTTATAGTAAGTCTCTAGGGATGCTTCAAACGTATTCTCCTTAAAATTACGAAAATATCCCAAAGACAATTGTCCTCCGCGCTGGGGAGTCACCGTCTCCGAACTAGTCACCCAAACATCCGCCGGCAAAGAGCCATTAGAAGTACTCACCAAGTGCATATACTGCATATTATACACCGCACCAAATTTAATGGAAGAAGCATCATTCAGTCCGATTTTAGTACTCAATCTAGGCTCAAGATGAGTAAATGGCTTGACCACTTCACCATTTTTATAAGTTTTTCCGGTATGTGGGGACGTATATGGGCCTGCTTGCGCATAATAATTTCCACGGAGACCGACATCGATTGTCCAATCTCCTGTCACCTTTATCTGATCAGATACATAAACCGAAGCATCATGCGCATACTTAGGCTTTAAGTCATTGGTAAATGTATCTTCCCCATCGGTTACGCCGGCCACATTAGGTAAAAAACGGTGCCATGTGTATTTAGTGCCGAATTGTACATGATGACGATAATGGGGAAACCAATCAAAATCAACCTTCCCACCCCAATCACGGACGCCCGAATAGACATTAAAAACAAATTTGTCTTGCGAACCCGTCACCGAAAAGTCATAATCATTATAGATTAAGGAGGTATTCACAAAGAGTTTGTCGGTAAACAAGTGATTCCATCTTAAGGTCGCCGTAGCATTTCCGTAAGGCAACTTCACCCCAAAATCTCTCGCCACATTCGTATATCGCAACACGTCTCTCCCAAAATATCCACTGGCGTAAAGATGGTCTTTGTCCGAAAATTGATAGTTCAACTTCGCATTAAAATCATAAAAATAATAATTGGTCCCGGCAAAATCCGTCTTCTTGACGAATGGCTGTATGAGATCAAACAGATAGGTTCTCCTTCCGGAAAAAATAAAGGAACTCACCCCTTTTTGAATAGGCCCTTCCACTGTCAAACGAGAAGAAACCGTCCCAATTCCGCCCGTCACTTCATAATCTTTATTATTTCCATCTTTCATTTGTATGTCAACAACAGAAGACAACCGTCCCCCATATTTGGCGGGCATATTGCCTTTTATCAAGGTCGTATTCTTAATGGCATCCGCATTAAATACAGAGAAAAAACCAAGCATATGACCGGAATTATAGACCACTGCTTCATCCAACAAAACCAAGTTTTGATCCGGACCACCCCCACGTACATAAAAACCGGCACTGCCTTCGCCGGCCGACATTACGCCCGGTAAAAGCTGGATGGTTTTCAGGACATCCACTTCTCCCATAAATGCCGGAATGGACTTAATTCTTTCGGTGGTTAACTTGACAGTACCCATTTGTGTACCATGGACATTCTTGTCTTCCTTTTCAGATTTTACGACCACTTCTTCCAGCTGCACCCCTTCTTCCAGGTTGATATTCAACACTTTATCTTCATCCAAGGTAAGGGTCATCTCTTGATTTTGATAACCTAAGTAAGAGCAAACAAATGAATACTTTCCTGGGGGAAGACTCAAAGAATAAAAACCATAGGCATTGGTCGAAGTCCCTTGAACCGGATTATCTGCATTATAAAAACTGGCTCCAATCAAACTTTCTCCGGTCATTTCATCCTTGATATACCCACTCAAGGTAAATGTTTTTTGGGCGAAAGCCGTCGAAGCAACAATCACCAAACCAAAGATTAAAAGTAGCTTTTTAGAATGTGTCATTTTGTTTTTTTTGTTTTTTTAACTGTTTGGCTACCCGCTGGTTTTTGGCATAAAATGCCCTGACTAAATAGTTACTTTTTTTTCTTTTCCGGCACAAAGTCAAGGGAAACCGAATTAATGCAATAACGCATACCGGTGGGCTTGGGGCCATCATCAAATACATGCCCCAAATGTCCGCCACACCTAGCACAACGAATTTCTATCCGACGCATTCCGTGGCTTGTATCCACAATTTCTTTGACGTGTGTCTTATCGATACTCTCATAAAAACTAGGCCATCCACAGGTGGTCTCAAATTTTGAGTGAGAACTAAATAAGGGAAATCCACATGCCGCACAGACATATTGTCCATCTTTTTTATTGGCCAACCATTTTCCTGTAAAGGGGCGCTCCGTACCTTGCTCCCGCAACACCCAAAACTGCTCAGGTGTCAAAGATTCCTTCCATTCTTCTTCCGTCTTCTGCACCGGCACGATGGTGTCACTTTGCATGGAAATCACGGGCTCATTTTTTGGCATCTTAGCGCTTTGGCTAGTTGCAGTGCAGGAAATGATGACCATCAAACTTATTCCAAAGAGTATTTTGCTCATAATTTTAGATTTTTTGGGTGTTTACCGGTTTTTTCGACAGACCTGATGACCCTTACTCAACGACTTGGTTAATGTACTGGACATTATATCCACCCCAAACGCCCAAGGCATTGGAGACATTTCCATGTATTCGGACATAAGAAGAAAACGGTCCTTGGACGGCACTAAATTCCGCTGTTTTACGAAATTCATAATGGGCCCGGTCTATGCTTGTCCATTTTAGCGAAAGCGTATCCCCTAATTTGAACAAACCAAAGGAAAATGGGTCTTCGCCTTCGGCGGGTTCGACTCCGTTATTCATCACAAACTCAATCGTTTGTCCGTTGATAAAACCATCATCATAAATAGAAAAGGAAGGAGAGACATAACTACTATCATTGATGCTCGTAAAATATCTCCAAAAGTCTTCCCCGTCACCCGGATCCGTCAAAAAAGCATGCAATTCCCGATAATCTTTAAGCTTTTCTCCCGGCAATTCTTTAAAATTGATGGAATCTATCGGTACCATTCGCGGGATGGTAGTCGTGGCATCGTGGGACTGACCTTCGGATTCTATGTGTAAATCATAGCGCTCTCCCTCCTGTCCTTGCAACTGAAAAGTAATATCCAAATAAAAGCAAATATCCGCTTGTAAACTATCCGGATCAAATCCCAAGGACTGGCTAATTATTGCCTTTTGGGCCGGCGTCAAATCTTGTAAACAAATCTCTGTCAGCGGATACACGGTACCATTATTGGTCACCGTCACGACTGCATCATGCACATAAAGATCCGCAAAAGCACTACTGTCTAACTCCCCAAAAAAGGGTTGGCTTTTGGTCAGCATCACATAAGCCGGCAGCGGATTGTCCCCCGCTTCAATATAACCTTCAACCACTAAGTCCGGTGGAGCGGAACTAATTGCAGGCGTAAATTCTTTTTCGCAAGAAGCCAGAAAAGTAACAAACACCAAAAAAATAAAAATTTGACGCATCATTAAACTGCTATTTTTTGGACACAGAATCAGACAATTGATTCATCTTGCTATCCTAACGGAATTTAGGATATTATAGTTTTTCGACCTATGGATTTTATAAGTTTCCCAAGTCGTTGGCTCGTCATTTGGTGATTAATTTGGACATCAAAGCACAATACTGTATCTTTATCAAAGTTTTAAGAACCTTCGTGCTTCAAGAAAAATACGATTTATGACTTTTTCCAATGCCAATTTAGACGTTAATTTACTCCCGACCGTTCGGCAGCCCGAGTTTATCCCGTTAGAAAAGGGATATCACCAAGTGATACTTTTGGAAAACTTTATAGCGACGGGTTTGCTCTTGATTGGGTTTTTAGTCCTTTATTTTTGGGGAGACCTTCCGGAAATTCATCAATTTTGGTATGTACCTGTCATTGGCATAGGCGTTCTTATGGGCTTTGTTTTTTGGTTTCGACCCAAAGCTTTTTCCCGCAAGGGGTATCAATTGCGGGAGCGTGATATTATTTTTAGAACGGGACTTTGGTGGCAAACGGAAACCGTCATTCCTTTTGTCCGTGTCCAACATAGTGAAGTAACGCAAGGCCCTTTAGGACGTTTATTTGGCTATGCGACACTAAATCTATATACTGCCGGCGGGAGCAAAAGCGATCTTTCCATTCCGGCATTACACCCGGAGACCGCCCGAAAACTAGAACAATTTGTCAGCCAAAAAGCAGGTCTTGATGAAACCGAATGACGATTTTAGCCAAGCTGCCCGGCAGTCCAATGCCGCCATCATTATCATTATTTTCAATTTGTACAGAAATTGGATTAAGCGCTTGCTGCCTATTTTTTTGGCGCTCTTCGTCAGCTCCGGAAAGGCAACCCTGCTGGTGACGACCTTCGGAATTTTTATTGTTTTGGTGGCCTTATTCGGAATCATTTACTTTTTCAAATACACTTACTATATCGCTGACAATGAGCTCATTATCGAAAAAGGTGTCTTCAAAAGAAGCAAGATGGTTATCCCATTTGAGCGGATTCAATCGATTAATTTTAAGCAAGCCATCTTACATCAAATTTTTTCGGTGGTGGAATTGGAGATTGACACGGCGGGTTCATCCAAGATTGAATTTGATCTTCGCGCCATTTCTAAGCAGAAGGCCGAAGCCTTGCGGCAAATCATTTTAAACTCCAAACCCGAAAAATCATCTCTGCCATTAGAAGAAACCACATCCCCGCCCGCCCCTACTCCAAAAATATTATTCAAATTATCTTTTGGTGATTTGATGAAAGTAGGCCTTACGGAAAACCACTTGAGATCCGGCTTGGTGCCCATTGCCATGTATTTTTGGCTCAGAGACTTACTTCGCAACGGGGGAATCAACCTAGATGATTTAGCCACGAAGTATGCCGACCCTGAAAAACTATACCAACTTGGGTTGATTATCCTTGGCATTTTATTTTTGGGATATGCGCTCATTGCCATTCTAATCTCGATGATCAGAAGTGTTCTGCGATTTTTTGACCTGACGTTTTATCGCACGGAAGAAGGATTTATGGTGACCTACGGCTTGTTTACCAAGCGACAAATCAGTATCCAAGACCCCAAAATTCAAATATTCAAATGGCAAGATAACCTGTTGCGCAAGATTCCCAAGATATTCAATATGCAAATCAAGCAAGCCGCTTCAGCCGAAGTCAAGAAGAAAACAAGCAGCATACATTTGGCGGGTCTTTCGGAGCGACATATCCATCAATTTTTGGATGCTTACTATGACAAGGACTATGCAATAGATGATTTTATCGGGATCTCTAAATGGTGGTTTATTCGTCGTCTGGTTATTTATACGGTCTTGGTCATAGGGTCATTGATTCTATACCAATACTTTCCCGAACATCCGGCCTTTGGCATTAGCGCCTTTTTCTTTGTGACATTAATCCTGACCAGTTATCTTTACTTTCGTAAAAAGAAATTTGGGGTAAACGATGAAGTAATACATATCAAAGGCGGACGTTTCGGGGATTCTCACCAATTAATTCAGCTATTCAAAATCCAAGGAGTAAGTTTAAAGCAATCGCCCTTTCAAAGGCGCAAAGACTTGGCCGGCATTGTCATTTTCACGGCAGCGGGAAATATTAACTTGCCCTATTTAGCCTATGATGTAGCGGAAAAACTTCGAGATTATATCTTGCAAATCGTGGAAACCGATGGACGAGCTTGGATGTAGTGGATACGATGTCCTATTGCTACCGCTTTGACACAGTAGGCAGTGCCCCTATCCCGAAAGGACTTGATGGCATTTTAATTATTTGCTTCTATTTGAGTTAGAAATTAGATGGTTTTCTCAAAAAAAATCAACTTGTTCTCCCCACCCAGTGCCAGGCAGGCCGAAACGTAAATTATTCATTTCACCTGCACGGCCTACATCCATTTAGGAATAAAAATCAACAACCCTATTACCAGCGACATTATCGCTGAGACCAATACCGCAGCGGCAGCTAAATCCTTTACTTTCTTGATGGCTTTATGCTTTTCAGGGGTCACATGATCGGCTAGGGCCTCAATACTGGAGTTGATAATTTCCATAGAAAAAACGATACCTATACAAAATATAATTGCCATCCATTCCACAGCACTAATCCGCCAATAAAAACCCATCAAAACGACTCCAAAACTCGCCGCTAAATGTAAATAGGCATTATGCTCTTCCGCAAACAGTGATTTTAGGCCGGCAAAAGCAAAGGAAAAACTCTTAATTCTGTCTCTGAATGAAAATCGCTTACCCATATCTACTCCGAACAATCTAAAGCATCTTGCAAAACAATATCGTTAAATTGAATAATCCAATCCAACCTAATTTGTAGCCCGGAGCCCAAAATGGCATATTCCACTTTTTCTATGGTCTTCAGGTTGACCAATACATCTTCTATAGAAAAAAGTTGATGGTTGGCATCTCTATAGCGAATTTTTACGGGAGTTCGTCGCATGGCCGCAAGCTCCAAATGATCATATACTCCGCAAGGGATTCGTTTATAAGGCTCGGTGGTCATATCGTTGGTGTTTGGATTATTTCCAAAGATTTTGATGGTTTTCTCTTTCACAGTCAAACTGTTTTTGCGTCAAAATGTTCATGGACTATTTAAGGCGATGCTTAAAAAACCACCTGTCCTATCACAAATAGAAGGCCCTACTCAATGGCGATTTTGGCGAAAGCTACCTTTTCGTTGGTCCAGAATTTCACCCAATAGATTCCGCTTGAGAGATTTGACACATCCAAGGAATACTGTTCTCCTACTTGCAAGTCTAGCGAGCGATTGCCCATGATTTGTCTTCCTGTCATATCCATCAAAGAATAATTAAAAGAGTAAGCTTGAGCACTTCGATTTTTGATAAAAAGAAAATCTGATGCAGGATTTGGCGCAAGCCCGATACCGGGAAAAATGGCCCCAATTTCTTGAACATCTGTCACAATATCTAAAGAATGACACGTTGTGCTCTCGCCACAAGCATTGGTCACTGTCAAACACACCTGATAACTTCCGGAACCCGGAAAAACATATACCGGATTAGGCGCTGTAGAAACATCACCCGTACCAAAGTCCCAAAGTAAGGAAGTTGCGTTTGTTGAAGTGGATGTAAAAGAAACTGTATTTGATGCACCGGAATAGGAAAATCCGGATAATGGATTTGTAACAATAACCACCCCATAGTTAAAAGTCTTTACACCGGAAGGACTTGTCACCGTTAATTGTATATTTTTAACGCCGGGGGTCAAATAGACGATTTGATGGGGTCCGGCCGTAGTATCGATGCTCCCCCCATTGTCGAAATCCCATTGATAAGTCAAAGAATCTCCTAGATAATCCGTAGCAATCTCGATGGTATCACCGATACAGCCATCGGTCTGTGCCACAATAATTCCTTGCTCTTCGGTCGTTATTAAAATGTTGTCCAAATACAAACTATTTCCATATCCATTAATATTATTAAATTTTACTTTGACATTAGAGTCACTAAAGCCTTGTACCACAAACTCCTCATGCTTCCAATCCGAAGCGCTTGTTGGATGCCATTTACTTGTACTTACTGAAGGTATCGTCCGCAAATCGTCTCCCCCTTTGTAAAATAACTGTAACTCTCCCGCACTATAATCGCAAGGATCATAAACCACGACTTCCAATGTATCCGACCAAATATCATTATAGTTACTATAGCTATAGTCAAAAGACAACTTAAAACTCCCGGTGCTATCTGTATGTACCGCTTCTGACTCCACAGAAGTAATTTGACCGGGTACATCATACAAATAATTGTCCACCCAGACCGCAGAAGTAGTCATGCCATCTGCCCCCACCGTACTTTCATCTTTTGCCCAAATGTAGGTCCCGTCATCTCCAATAATATTCCAATTAGCAGGAGGAAACTCAGTTCCATCAAATCCTTGCTCCAAATTAGTCACCGAACTGCTTGCTATATTCTCCACAAAAAATGAATAAGCAATACTATTGTTGACTAGAATCTCATCATCGCTCTGAATTACTTCTAAGGAGATAGAGTACTGCCCGGTATTGATCAATTCTAAGGAATCCATGGCTTCCCAGATGACAATTTCTCCGGCATTTATAGTGCCCACATAAGGTACGGATATGGGAGTTCCATTGTTTTTAGAATAAACCACATTAAAATTGGTCATGGGCATTTTACCTTTATTCCGAATTGTCGCTATGATGGGTATCTTTTGAGACATACATTGCGCAATATCTTCACCGGAAATATTGACTAGGTTATCCACCGCCAAATCAAAATCCACCTGACATTCTTTGAGGCCGCCTGCATAATATTTTGCGTAAGCTCTCTCACTCTGCAGTCCATCAGCGCCTCTAGCCCTTACGGAATACCAAAAGTCAGCATCCGGATTCGAAATCGGATAATAAATCCCCGTTGCCGAAGTAGTGCCTACAGAATCCATATATTTCGTCCCTAAAACAAATAAATCATAATCCGTCGCATTAGCTACCGGACTCCAAGAAATATAAGCAAAGTTGGCACAAACAGTATCCACTTGCAAATTAGCCGGGCGGGCCATGATCGAAAAATTATAAATAGACTGGGCGGAAGCACCATTTCTGGAAACTCTTACTAGTCCCTTCCCCGTCGGAGTATCGGGAATAGTCCATAAGTAAGAACGTGAATTGGTCATGCCTAAACTATTCCAAGACACTCCATTATCCAAAGAGTACTCTACCGTAAAATCCTCATTGGACACCTCATATGCATCCCAAAAAATACGTACCTTTTCTCCTGGTTCAAAACGTTCTCCACCTACCGGAAAAGCCATAAATAACGGATCACTGACTGCACTATGCAAAACAAAATACTCTTGCGGCCCCATAGGGACGGCATTTCCACGAACTAACACCTGATAATCACCACCCATCGGAGCCTGAAAAACCACCTGCTCCATATTATTCAAATGGTCTTCGCCATGAGTAGCGGGAGCATTGAGCGAAGCAGAATTAGGGGTAGGATCCAAAACCCAAGGCAAAATCGTATCTCCGGTCGGACTGACCACTTTTAAATCTAAGTCATTTATCAATGCTTGATCCGCATAGGCAGGTGCCGGTGGATCCATCCAGTATAGCATAAAACGAACTTGAACTGATCCATTCGGTACTTGAATGATATGAACCTGGTTTTGACCTTGGTCAATGGAACTCGTCAAAAAATCACCATTCTCTAATAGCTTTACAGCCCGATAACCATTGAGCTCTCCCCATCCATGCTTAAAATCCGGCCCAACATTACCTAAATCAATAGCCGTATTTAATAGGCAAGCCTTGATTAGACCGGATTTTGGAATGGCCCCGCCGTAAAGGGATTTATAGGCTTGAATCAACTGGGTAAAGACACCCGCAGTACCCGGAGAAGCCGCCGAAGTGCCTCCACCGGGACTATAATCGTTATTCGGATCGGTGGACATCTGCAGGTGACCATGCGCACAGATATCCGGTTTTATCCGACCATCATAGGCCGGTCCCCGACTACTTGAACTTCTTAACTGAATATCCTTTTCAAGATTACCCGTAGCGATGGCATTCTTCCCTTGCTTATGTCCACCGGTAATATTTCCCCATCCTTCAATTCCATAACCACAATCGCCGCTTCCATTATTTCCGGCCGAAAAGATATGAACTAAGGTAGGATTTTCATAAATCTGCTGATCAATGGTATGTGTCACGGCCGTATAGCCCGCATTACACCCGTTAGAATAAGAAGAAGACGTAACCAATACGTTTTCATTCAAGTGCAAATCAAGTGTATAAGTTTGAAATTCGGAGTTGTAGTCCCTTACAAATAATTCTGCTCCGGGAGCCATTCCTTTATAGGTCGGCTCCAGATTACCGGCACCCGTTAAGATTCCGGCCACCATGTCCCCATGACTACCCCCTCCATTGGTCGTCGGATCATCCTGATTCACGCGACCCGTAAAATCAATATGGGGCCCGACCGACCCATCGTCTCTAACCAAGACTTTTACCCCCGTACCATCATAATGTCTCCCCCCGGGATAGTGCGAATCAAGCACATTAGAACGGTGCATAGCGCGTCCGTTATCATCATCCAAAACATCCGGTGGATTAATCCAATCAATAAAGGATACTCCCGGCAATGCTGCCAACAATTCAATATTTTTGGTTGAAGTAGTGACTTCTACATAGCATTCATGCCTTCCGGAAAAATCAACCTGGACCCCAAAATCTTGGATCCATTTTACAAAAACAGACGGCAAGGTATTTTTGTAACCTTCAACAATAATCTTCACTTGGTCATTTTTACCTTTTGCCCAAGAAGGAATGGGTCTTTCTTTTACTTTTGGCGAAAGCTTAGCCGCCGTAGGTATCGTTACAAGCCCATCCATGCCTATTGAACGACACAGCTCTTCCGAAACGGGTTGCTTAAAGGCCACCAAATAAGTAGCATTTAAATAATATTCTAAAAATTGCACCCCTTTGGCTTCTAATCGAGCCCGTTGCTTGGATGTTGGAATTTGAGAAAAGTGTGCTAAACGATAAAAAGAAGGGATTGACCCATCTTCGGCAATTCTCGCTTGCGCAAAATTTTGAGCATCAAACGCAATGACTTCTCCCCTCATCAGAGTGCTTTGACTACGTAAGGCAAAAGGAACAAGAAACAAGAAAAAAAACAATTTTAATGGAGACATTTTTAAGGTTTTAAGGTGGTTTTTAAGCATTTATACATGGGCCAAATTGGCTTGCCAGTTATTGGCAAATCTCTTTGCAAAAGTTGCCCGCAGCTAATCTTGCAATCTAAATCGTCCCATGTATATCGTGTAAGGGAAACGCTCAAAATAAATATACATTTTATGCGGATTCTTTTGTGATTATAGGACATTCTACCATCGCTCTTCTCGCTTTGGCTAATCTCAAAATAATCTCGTCCAATTTCTGATTGTGTCCTTAAACCCCAAATATAAGAACTTTTATGGTTTATAATTGAATGTTATAGGACATTTTACAATAACTATTCGGGCGACCCTTTGGGCAACTGTTTAAAAACCCCTGTTTTTAGGCAGAAAAAAGGAGTAGATACAAGGCAGACCTTGTATCTACTTTTAAACCTTCGATTCTTAACCTTTTCTTTCAGCAATTACACAAAGTCAAGAAAGAAAGATGCCGCTATACCGGCTTACCGCTACACCGTTGCACCGTTTTTATCTCACCAAGGTCACATCTCCGGTAAAAAACTTGACTTCTCCATTATCCAAAAGCACATAAAACTGATACACATAGACTGCTTCAGGGAGTTCCTTGTCCCTAAAGAAGCCATCCCAGCCATTACTACCATCTACAATAGGCGCATAATAAACCTTTGTCCCCCAACGATCATAAATCTCCAAGTCATAGACTTCTTTGACTCCTTGACCGGAATAAACAGTAAAGAAATCATTACCTCCATCCCGATTAGGAGAGAAGATATTAGGAACAAAGATATTAGGCGTATCATCTACAAATATATTCACATCATCCGTGGCTTTACATCCGGAATCATCAATTACGGTAGCACGCAAGGTAACAGATTTTGCCGGGTAGAAATCTTGCGTAAAACAATTCAGATTCCCTACACAACTAGAATCAAACACCTCGTTCCACATAAAAGACTGTACCGCATTAGGGTCATTTACCTCCGCACTGACAGAGACACCATCACCCAATTTAACTATTTGATCAGGCCCCAAGTCCACCACCAACAAATCAGGCTCACCAACCGTCAAAGTCCGCTCCATGGTACAACCATTCACATCTTGTATGGTCACCTGATAATCTCCCGGCGGTATGGGCGAGAAGATTTTATTTTGTCCGAAAGGACCATCATCAAGACGGTATAAATAAGGAGACTCCCCCCCTTGGACACCTCGAATGATAATCGCACCGTCTTTAAACCCGTTACATTGCACTGGTACCGCATCATAATCTAAATCAACCGGAATATTACCATTGGTCGGCAGGTCAACTTCCGTACTTGCTGTACATCCATTTTGATGATCTGTTACTGTAAGAAGATATTGACCGGCACCCTGCACATAAGGCTGATAACTATCATATCCACTCAAGATATTTCCATTACTAATTACATCCCAAGCGTAAGAGATGTGAGACCCGGAAGACGAGCCCTCCGCTGCCAAAGTTCCCTTATCCACCGTACAAGTCACTTCAAAATTAGCCACACCCGCTGCCAGCGGCGGAATCGTGTCTGCATCCACATTAAAGTCTTTCTGACCTACACAACCATTATCCCCAACAATATAGACTTGATAGGTACCGGCTTCATCAATTAAGATCGTCGTATCATCTTGGATACTTAGCCCCGGGCCACTCCAAGAAATGCTATCCAATGGGCGATTAGAAGATAAGGTAGCCGGTACGCTATTGCCATAACAATTCACCACACCATCAACCATCAAAGTAATCAATGGCGCATCCGTATCATCAGGCACCACAATATTTCCATTCGACGTACATCCGTTATTTTGGTCCGTGGCAATGACTCCATAATTGCCGGCTCCGGTCACTTCTATAGAGTCACCGACACCAATTAAGGTACCGTTTTCATACCAAGCAAAATTAACCGCCGTAGAAATTGAATTCCCATACAAAATAGCCGTCTGGCTCACGCAATCAATGGTATCGTTGGTAAACGGACTCATCGGCGGTTGAATGGTATCTATTCCAACAATAAGCAATTGTTCCGATACACAACCATTTGACCCAAAAGCTCTTAATAAATAATTGCCGGGCTCTTGGACAATAGGCGTCGGATCATTCGTCTTAAAATTATTAGGTCCGTTCCATTCAAAAACGACATTGGCTGTCGTAGTCGTTGCGTTTAATTGTGTAGATGGATTAACACAATTTAAAGGCAGGCTACTGGAAGCCACTAAATTAAGCGGCCCCTGGTTATTCAAGACGATACTATCCACCAAGTCCGAAGAACATCCGTTATGATTATCCACTAAATGAAGCTGATAGACTCCACCTTGATTCATGTCAATCAAAGAAGAATCATTGGACATGGTTACCCCGTCCGGGAAAAGCCATGAATAAGACAAATCCAAATTATTCACATTATTCACCAAAATATCTCCCAAAGTATCCGCACAAGTTATCTCACCTGTCAAAGTAACTACCGTAGGCTTCATTGTATCAATTAAAACCGCAACATCCATGGTCGCCGGACAATTGGTCATCGTATCCAAAACGGTAAATGTATATTGCCCCGGTATATTCACATCCATATCACTTCCATTCCTAATCGTACCATCCGGCTCTGTCCATGTAAATACGACATTTGAAGATGTAGATGACCCTAAAAGAATCACTAAACTATCCTGACAAGTAATTGGCCCACTTACCGTTGCACTAATATCCGGTACATTCACCGAGCTATTTACAGTGACCATGGTACTATCCTGGCATCCAATCCCATTTTCGGCAACGAAAGTATAAGTACCCGGGGCACCCGCGATCAAAGTAAAAGAAGGCGATAATATAGTTCCATTTTCATCTTTCCAGAAACCCGTTACGGCTCCTCCATCAGATGATGTGGCACTCCCTACCAAAGTATCCGGTATACCGGAGCAATCGATAAACCCATTATTGGCCATTGTCACACCTTGTATATTCACTTGCGTAAAAGTAAAAATCACTTGGCTTGTTGCCGGGACGCAAGGCCCGGAGCCATCCGGATCATTCGTAATCAATGTTAGAGTCACAGAGCCGGCATCCAATTCCGCCTGTGAAGGCGTATAAACGGCATTCAAATCTTGATCATTCGGTGTGTAAGTTCCCGTTCCACCGCTCCAAGTCGCTGTAGTTGCTCCACCTCCTAATACACCTGACAAGCTAATTTGTGGATCAGAAAGACATATATTTAAATCCTGTCCGGCATCTGCACTTGCCGGATTCAAGCAACCACAATCATTCACCGTTATACTTGCCGTGTCACTATTCGTACAGCCATTTGCATCTGTATAGGTATAGACGATGCTAAACGTACCTGCTCCGGAAATGCCCGGATCAAAGGTATTGCCCACGATGCCTGTTCCACTATAACTTCCACCGGCCGGCGTTCCCGCCA
>JANTGI010000023.1 GCA_024762995.1 Saprospiraceae bacterium
GTCTTTGGTGCGCTCCCTGTGGTCGCTGTTGGTCTTTGGTGCGCTCCCTGTGGTCGCTGTTGGTCTTTGGTGCGCAACAAGTTGCTTTTGGAGGCAGCAAGCTGCTTTGGGTTTCATGTTCAAGAGAAAAAAAATGGGGGGGGATTTGGCCGTTATACGTTGTTTGGGGCTTAGGGTTACGGGAAAGCCTTAATTTCTTGCTTTATAATTTTGGTCGCTTTACTTTTTTTTTAAAAAAACTGATTACATTTGTGAAAAGGCATCCCGCAATTCATGGAATCTACCAAAATACTAAAAAGCTTACGCAAATTAGACTATGAGCATCGGAAACGATTTAGGCTGTATTTGCAATCTCCTTATTTTAATCGGAGTAAGACTTTTTTGAAGGCATTTGATGTGCTTTCCGGCTTTATCGATAAGTATCCGGATAAAAAACTGTCTAAGGAAAAGTATTGGAAAAAGGTCTTTGGCAAAGAATCCTATAAAGAGGTCAATTTGCGCAAGCTCAATTCCGATTTGCTCCGAATTTTTAAAAACTTTTTAGCGCAAGAGCAATATCAAAAGGATGAAGGACGGAAGATTAATTATTTGATGAAGGCAGTACATAATTTGGGTATTGATGACTTGCAGTCCATATCCATTCGACAAAGTGATAAGTATTTTGAAGAGACGCCTTATCGAAACGCTGATTATTATTTGCAGAGATATACTAAAGAAAAGGAGTATTACCAATTAATTGATTTTGATAAGGATCGGGAGGCAAAGTCCAATGTAGAAGAAATTCTTAGAAATTTGGATTTGTTTTATATCTCTGAGAAGCTCTATTTTTATACAAGCTCCATTGTGCGAAGTAAAATCCTGTCTCATGATTATCAATTGTTCCTCATTGATGAAATTTTAGAGTATTTAAGACAAACAAAAAACGAGAAAGTAACTGCTGTTGCCATTTATTATTACTTGGCATCGGCCATTTCTGATATCAGTAAAGTTGATGCCTTTGTTGGGCTAAAATATTTGATTGAGACGGAGATTCATTTGTTTCCTGTTGACGAGGCTATTCAAATTTATTCAGGGGCCTTAAATTATGCTGTTGCCAAATTAAATAGTGGCGCCTTTGAGTTTAATAAGGAGTATGTTGATTTAATCAAACAAATGATTGAAAAAAATTATATCTTAGAAAAGGATGGGTACATTGCCTTACATAAATTTAGGAATACCTGTATGGGAGCCTTAAGAATTGAAGAATTTGAATGGACCGAATGGTTTATTCAGGAGTATGGCAAAAAATTGCATCCGGATATCCGGGAGAGTGCGATTAATTTTACGTTGGCGTTGTTGCATTTTCGGAAGAAACAGTTTGGTAAAGTGGTACCTTTGTTGTCAATGATTGAATATGATGATGTGGCTTTTGGCCTTGCGGCAAAAACTTTGCTTGGTGCTACCTATTATGAATTAGACGAATTTGATGCTCTAGAGTCCCATATAGATGCCTTTAAGGTCTTTTTGAGTAGGCGAAAGGATATTCCTGAAGTTCGTCGTAAAAATTATTTGATATATTTGAAATATTTAAGTCGTTTGATTAGGCTTATACCCGGGGATAAAAAGCAAATTGATAAATTTGTCGCTGATATTGAAGCGGAAGGAAGGGTCATTAACTCGGAATTTCTGCTGGAAAAAGCAGAAGAATTACGCTAAAAAAAATGCCTACCAAAGCTAATTGATAGACATTTTATGAGGGATATGTTCAGGAATGTTAATCTTTATCTGACAAGATAGAAGCAGAAAGATAGTTTTTGTTCATCATAGCGATATTGATTAAGCTAATTCCTTTTGGACATTCAGCTTCGCAGGCACCTAGGTTGGTGCAGTTACCGAAGCCTTCTTTATCCATTTGTCTGACCATGCCTAGGGCACGCTTGTCTTTTTCTAATTTACCTTGCGGCAAAAGGTTCAAGTGACTGACTTTTGCGGCAGTAAATAACATGGCTGCTCCATTAGGGCAGGCGGCGACGCAGGCTCCACACCCGATACAGGCTGCGGCATCCATGGCTAATTCCACAGTGTCCTTATCAATCAAAATATCATTGGCATCTCTAGGGCCGCCCGTATTGACGGAGATAAACCCACCGGATTGAATGATTCGATCAAAAGAAGAACGATCGACCGCTAAGTCCTTGATAATCGGAAAAGCTTTTGCGCGGAATGGCTCCACCGTAATCGTCTGACCATCTTTGTAAAAACGCATATGCAATTGGCAAGTAGTCGTTCGTTCGTTAGGTCCGTGTGGATGACCATCGATGACCATACTACAGGCTCCGCAGATACCTTCCCGGCAATCATGCTCATAAGCGACCGGTTCTTTACCGTCTTCGAGTAGATTTTGATTTAATACATCAAGCATTTCCAGGAAAGACATGTGTTCGTTGGCTTCAACGACATGCGTTTCAAAATGCCCTTTAGCATTGTTATTTTTTTGTCTCCAGATCTTTAAGTTGAGTTTCATTTCTTTTAATTTTAGAACGAAAAAGGGTGCCGTGCGTAGGTTCGATTATAGTATGAACCTCCTGCAATCTATTCGTATGATCTAGTTTTTAGTTCAATATCTTTGAATTCAAGCTCTTCTTTGTTGAGTTCGGGTTCTTGATCCCAACCATTCCATTTCCAAGCGGCGACGTAGGCGAAATCTTTATCATTCCGTAAGGCTTCCCCTTTTTCGGTTTGATATTCTTCCCTAAAGTGACCACCGGCGGATTCTTTTCGAGCTTCTGCATCAATAAGCAAAAGTTCAGCGAGCTCCATAAAATCAGCGACTCGACCTGCTTTTTCAACTTCATTGTTGTAATCTTCGGCACTGCCCGGTACAAAGACATCTTTCCAAAAACGTTCTCGAAGCTCGCGGACTAATTGACGTCCTTTCTTCAGACCTTCTTCATTTCTGGAAATGGCTCCGTACTCCCACATGATGCGACCTAATTCCTTGTGAAACTCTTCGACAGAAGTTTTTCCTTTGATGGATAAAAGTTTTTCGATTTGATCTTTGACTGCCTGCTCTGCTTGCGCAAATTCCGGAAGGTCGGTACTTATCTTAGGTGTTCTGATCTCCTTTGATAAGAAAGTGCCGATGGTATAAGGGATGACAAAATATCCATCAGCCAGCCCTTGCATTAAAGCGGAAGCGCCTAGTCTGTTGGCTCCGTGATCGGAGAAATTGGCTTCTCCCAGTACAAATAAGCCGGGAATATTGGATTGTAGGTTGTAATCTACCCAAAGACCACCCATCGTATAGTGAACTGCGGGGTAAATCATCATCGGTGTCTTGTACGGATCATCTCCTGTAATGCGCTCATACATCTCAAAAAGGTTACCATATTTTTCTTCGATAACTTCTTCCCCTAGTTTTCTAATGGTCGCAGCATCCGGATTATGAATGCCTTTGATATGAGCCGAGGACTTTCCATAACGTTGAATAGCTGACGCAAAATCAAGAAAAACCGCCTTTCCGGTAGCGTTGACTCCACCGCCTTGGTCACATGCGATTTTGGCGGCTCTGGAGGCGACGTCTCTGGGTACCAAGTTACCAAATGCGGGATATCTTCTTTCTAAGTAGTAATCCCTATCTTCTTCTGCCAAATCAGTAGGTTTCTTTTTGCCTTCTCTGATGGCAATTACATCTTCTTTATGTTTGGGTACCCAAATCCGTCCGTCATTCCGCAAGGATTCGGACATTAAGGTCAATTTGGATTGATAATCTCCGGATTGCGGGATACATGTCGGGTGAATTTGTACATAGCAAGGATTGGCAAAATAAGCTCCATGCTTAGCTGCTCGCCAAGCTGCCGTTGCATTGGATGCCATCGCATTTGTCGAAAGATAATACAAATTACCATATCCACCGGTTGCTAAAACCACAGCATGAGCACTGTGTCTTTCCAGTTCGCCGGTGACTAAGTTTCTTGCGATAATACCGCGTGCTTTGCCGTCCACTAAAACCAAATCTAGCATTTCGCGACGATTATGCATGATTACCTGACCGGTGGCAATTTGGCGAGATAGGGCAGAGTAGGCACCCAAAAGGAGTTGTTGGCCGGTTTGACCGCGCGCATAAAAAGTTCTGGAGACTAATACGCCACCAAAAGAGCGGTTGGCGAGTGTACCCCCATATTCCCGTGCAAAAGGGACACCTTGAGCGACACATTGGTCGATGATGTTTCCGCTGACTTCTGCCAGTCGATACACATTGGCTTCCCGTGATCTATAATCTCCACCTTTTACGGTGTCATAAAACAATCTATAGTTGCTGTCCCCATCATTTTGATAGTTTTTAGCGGCATTGATACCCCCTTGGGCGGCAATACTGTGCGCTCGTCTTGGGCTGTCATGGTAAGTAAATACTTTGACATTGTAGCCCATTTCACCAAAAGAAGCAGCGGCCGAAGCACCTGCCAATCCAGTACCGACAACTATGAT
The DNA here is from genome assembly GCA_024762995.1 of Saprospiraceae bacterium. GTDB lineage: Bacteria > Bacteroidota > Bacteroidia > Chitinophagales > Saprospiraceae > HyVt-613. The sequence continues at coordinate 4,468 of JANTGI010000023.1, forward strand.
GTCTAATTTTCTCTTGTTATTGGGTGCCACAAGTGGCATTTTAGAGCGATATTCTGTCCATTTTGTGGCTAAAGGCCCTTCAGGAACATTTCCATTGATTTTCATATATCGAAGGTTTGGTTGGATTAATGGTTAAGGTACATGATGATTGGGATGATGGCAAATCCCAAAGCTATAACAACAGACAAAATCTTGCCTAAAGCGGCGACGAAGCCATCGTACTTGGGGTGTCTGGCGCCCAAAGTCTGAAACGCACTCTCAAATCCATGCCATAGGTGGATGCCCAACACAATCATGGAAAAAACATACCAACCTACATAAATAGGACTTGAAAATTTTATGGCTACAAGTTTGGCCAGATCCTTTACACCGTCCATCTCACCCAAGTCGCCATAGTGCATTTGGAACCAAAAGTCACCCATGTGCAAAATCAGGAAGACCAAAATTAATATCCCCAGCCAAATCATATTGCGACCGGCAAAAGAGGTATTATCGGTTACTTTGACGGCATACTTTTGACCTTTTGCGGAAGCATTTTGTCTCCATAAGATTAATCCGACGATAGCATGTAGGCCAAAAAGAAACTTCATGATCCAAGACATGCCTTGAATAAATCCATTATGTGCCATAAAATCGGCGTAGTGATTAAACGCTTTGCCGCCGTCTGCGTGCAGCAACTGTAAATTTCCAAGCAGGTGTACCAATAAAAACAGTACAAAGAAGAGTCCGGTGAGACTCATAATCACTTTTCGCCCGATGGAAGATGTGAATAGTTTAGAAAGCCAACTCATATGTTGATTCTATTTGATTAGGAAGAGAGTTTTATTCAAAAAACCCGTTTAGGTTTCTCTTGTAGTAGTCTGAATAGACATTGTTTCATTGCGGAGTGCAAATCTATTAACAAGCATTGGATTTTACATCTTTTTTTGGCTAATTTATTTTTGATTGGGGCTATTTATATTATGTCTAAATTGTTGGGGGAGGGGGTCTTTGGGGCGCTCCTTCGTCGCTTTTGGTCTTTGGGGCGCAGCAAGCTGCTTTTGGTGGGGCTCAGCGGGGCGCAGCAAGCTGCTTTTGGTGGGGCGCAGCAAGTTGCTTTTGGTGGGGTGCAGCAAGTTGCTTTTGGGGTGGCGCAGCAAGCTGCTTGTTTTTTGCTTTTGAGAGATGGTAGATTGGGAAGTGGAAAGATTCTTGGTGTTTTTATTACCTTTATCCTGAAATTCAAGTATTTTTGCGCAAGCAGTAGGACTGTATTCAATAATAGTAACCACCCAAAATGAATGAAATGGATTGAATATTGCATATATTCTTCTGTTCTGACGCTAGTAGAAACTAAGCCGGGTTGTTACCATAAAAATCATCTTTATGTCAAAAATAAATGTCTCCTCTGAAATCGGGAATCTTAAACGGGTGTTTGTGCATCGACCGGATAATGGGATCAGTCGCTTAACCCCACAACGATTTGAAGAGTTGTTGTTTGATGATATTGTCCATTTGGAAGCCATGCAGGCAGAGCATGATGTTTTTACAGATGTATTAAAAGCGTTTATGGGCACCAAAAATGTCATCGAAATTGGTAAAGTATTAAAGGATGCTTTGGCTTCGAGTAGATTGGTTACAGAGCAGATGGTCGAACAGCTCTTGGAATACGCTGAGTTGCCGGGGACTTATAAGGAGGAATTATTAAGGCTTTCTGATCAGGAACTGGCCGATTTATTGATAAGTGGCGAGCTCAAATCCCAAAATTGGATTCTCTTTGACCCGATTCCTAATTTTATTTTTACTCGGGATATTGCGGTAACGGTCAATGACCATATTATCATCACCAAGGCCGCCAAAAAGGCCAGGTTTAGAGAAAATTTTCTATCTAAATTTATTTTTAAGGCGCATCCTGTTTTTCAAGAAATGTATAGAAATAGACGCTTAATTGATATGAATGATTTGAATGAGTTTCCGCCTTCCCGAAAGGGAGAGAAAGTCTCTATCGAAGGGGGGGATTGTATGATAATTGATAAGGATTATTTTTTGGTGGGACAGAGTGAACGGACAACCAAGCATGCTATTAACCTATTGAAAGACAAGCTATTAAAAAAGGGAATTGTAAAAAATGTCGCCATGGTCACGATTCCGTCGGAGCGGTCTTTTATGCATATTGATACGATTTTTACACGGATAAGCAAAGAGCATTTGGTCTGTTATAAGCCGATTGTGATGGATGGGTTGTCCTCGTATGTAGATGTCTTTAGGGCGGACGGGACGACTGTAAATTATCCAAGTGTAAGGGAGTTTATGCTGGTGGAAATTAATCCCGACATGAAGTTTATTTTAGTGGGAGATGGGGAGTCTCCTTACCAAGAGCGAGAGCAGTGGACGGATGGAGGCAACCTTGTCGCTATCAAACCCGGCGTGGGCATCACCTATGATCGAAATATTGCCACAGAACGAGCCTTTAAAAAGAATGGGTACAAAATAGTCCCGGCTAAGGAGTTATTAGCTAAATTTGCAGCCAAGGAATTGACCCCCGCAGAAGTGGAGAATACCATTATTACCATTCCATCCGCAGAATTGTCTCGGGCACGTGGAGGGTCGCATTGTATGACATGTCCGATAGAGCGTAGTTAATGCCTTTCGGAAAAAATTAATTAATTTGTATTCATTTGACACACATGCTCGCGTTAGGTATGGAGAAACCGACCAGATGGGTTATCTCTACTATGGCAATTATGCCTTATATTATGAAGTTGGTCGAGTGGAGTTATTTCGATCTTTGGGTATGACTTATAAGGCCTTGGAAGAAGAACACCATATCATGATGCCGGTATTGTCGCTTCAACAGCGCTTTGTTCGGCCTGCTTTTTATGATGATTTGTTGACCATACGAACCACCATTAGAAAGATGCCCGAGAAAACAGTAACCTTCCATCACGAAATCTTTAATGAGCAAAAGAAACTTATCAATGGCGGGTCTGTACGGTTGGCCTTTGTGGATACCGATACCGGAAAAACGGTGCCGGCTCCTCCCATCTTTCTGGACAAAATAAAATCTTGGTTTGAAGAAGAATCCAAATAATTGGGTAGAACGATTTTGGGCGCTCCCCATTATGAATGCCTTATTATCTTGGTCGAAAAGGACTTCTTTGCCCGGACTTTTTGGAGTGCCTATTTATGACATCATCATTTTTATCCGCAAGGAATTACAAAATCATGACATTACCACCCGGGCTAATTCGATGGCTTTTAGCTTCTTTTTGTCTTTATTCCCGGCGATGATTATGTTTTTTACCTTTATTGCTTATTTGCCCATGGCGGATATCCTTTCGGCCAATATAGAAACGACCATAAAAAGTATTATGCCGGGTGACTCCGGCACTAGTGTCGTCGAGGTCATTGAGTCGGTCACCAAGAGGCGTCGAACGGCTTTGATGTCCTTGAGTTTTGTTTTAGCCTTGATTTTTTCGTCTAATGGGATATTTACGATGTTGATGGGATTCAATAAACAGGCGTACGAAAAAACCTTTAGAAAGCTCGGCTTTTTCCGAGGGAGATGGATTGCTCTAAAATTATTGGTTATTTTGGTCATGACTTTGTTAGTGTCGATTGTGTTTGGTATTATGGGTAATACGATTGTGATGTTCCTTGCGGAAAAATTTCATTTTACGTGGTTGGCCCAATGGGGGGCTGTTTTTTTACGATGGTTTGTGACTGTGTTGATTTATTATGCGAGTATTTCTTTTATTTATCGTTATGGAATGCAGACACGTAAGCGGCAGCGATTTTTTAGTACCGGAGCGACTTTGGCAGCGGTTTTATCGCTTTTAACTTCTTTGGCTTTCTCCTTTTATGTAAATAATTACTCGCTGTATAACAAAATCTATGGTCCCATCGGTACACTTATCGTGACTATGCTATGGATTCAGTTGAATTCGACGATTATTTTAATTGGATTTGAGCTTAATGCTAGTATTGCGGTTAATCGTGATTTGCGTAAGGGGAGGGGGTGATTTCTTCCCGCAGACCTGCCTACTGCCCGAAGGAAGGTAGGTGTAGGCAGATATTTCCCGCAGACCTGCCTACTGCCCGAAGGAAGGTATTCGCAGATTTTAGCTTGTCTTGAAGCACTTTGTGGTTTGGTGTTCTCAGTGTTCATTGTGGTTTAATTTTTTAACACTAAGGTCACGAAGGCTGCTTCACTTAGGGGCACTAAGTGGCAAAGTCCTATTTTTAGGGTACTTAGAAGTGAAAAAAATTTGTATAGAATCCGGGCAATTTGTAAACTTAGCGTGCGGAGTTATTTCAATATTTCTTGTAAATCCACAAATCCACCCCCGTTAACGGTTTTGATGCCGGCTTTATTTAAGATGTTGGTGGCGATGCCACTTCGGCGACCGCTTCGGCAGTAGGCGATAACGGGCTTGTTGTAGGCTCTGATTTCATCTAAATGGTTTTTGATGACATTGTGGTCAATATTAATGGCTCCATCAATATGCCCGGCATCAAATTCTTCTTTTGTACGTACATCTAAAAGGAGTGCCCCATCTTGAGCCATTTTTTTAAAATCTACTCCTTCAGATTGCTTTTTTCCAAAAAGAAAGTCAAAAAATCCCATACTGTTGTCATTTTAAATTATCGAAGCCCAAAGCTAGAAAAAAAAACCTTATTGACATGTGATAGGGGTCACATTTCCAGTCAATTATATTTAAGTATCTTTGCACAAATTGTTCCGGTCGAACATTTTGTAGATGGAATTCAGTAGATTAAAGGCCAGCCTTTTAATCTATTAAGATTTCTAAACAATGACAAAAAAATAAAAAAATGGATTATATTCTACCCCTGATTGTTGGATTTTTAGCGGCATTTATAGGGCTGTTGGCACCTTCCATGCTGAATATGACAGCCGCACGTACTAGTATTGAAAAAGGAAAAGCAGCGGGAATACAATTTGCTGCCGGTGCGGCTAGTGTGGTCTTTATCCAGGCTTTTATTGCGGTGACCTTTGCCAAATATTTGGTAGCTCATCCGGAGGTAATCACTCAGCTTAAGACAGCGGCCATATTTGTTTTATTGGCTTTGTCAGTGTTCTTTTTTATGCAAGCACGCAAAAAGTTTAAGGCGGAAGGAAAACAAAAGAAAGGCAGTAGTTATTTGACCGGTTTGGGGATGTCCTCATTAAATATGTTGGCTATTCCATTTTATTTGGCGATGGCTACATTGGCAGAAAGCAAGGGTTGGATGGAGATTGTACAGCCTTATTCTACGATTTATGTGGTGGGTGCAGTATTGGGGGCTTTTTCGTTATTTGCCACGTATGCGTCTTTTGCGGAAGTTATAGCTAAAAGGGCGGCTTTTATTGCGAAGAATATCAACTATATTTTGAGTGCGTTGTTTATTATCTTGGCTATATCGACCGCCATTCAAGTTTTTGGATGAATGGTCATAATGAGTTCTTGGAGAGTGGACTTTCGTCAAATATGACCGCAAGGATGGTGAGATAGTGACGGAGTCTTTTTTTATTAAGCCTTACAAATCGGACTGTTTTCAACTTAGTATTGATTTCTTTTGCTTATTTTGCAGCATTTATAAATTTCAAGGGTTTTTTGGCCCTTTAACCATAAAATTGGTGTTGGAGCATGTTCGCAGGACACCATTCATAAAAATTAACGCATGAAAGCAGTAATTAATCCGATTCTTGATAATTTAGACCGTGGGTATGTATTGTTGGATAGTTTAACCAACGAGCAATTTGTGGCCAATCACATTGGACCTTACAATTCGACGGTCGGTCAACATTTTCGGCATATTTTAGATATTTTTTCTTGCATTTTCAATGGCTTGGATGAGCGAAAAGTGGATTTGACCGCAAGGGAAAGAAATGAATTGGCGGAAAGCAATATTGGCGTAGCCAGGAATTATTTAGATACCATTTATGAAAAACTAAAGTCAATTCAAGATTTGGACCCAAACATACCTGTTAAAGTGACCGATGATTTAGGTCTTGGCAGAGTGGATGTGAATTATACGCTTGGAAGCGCACTTTGTCAAGCGCATAGCCATGCGATACATCATTTTGCTAGTTTGGGTTATATGCTGCATCAGTTAGATGTGAAGATACCGGACACTAGATTTGGTTACAATCCGACAACTCCTGAATCGGCCTAAGAAAAGGAAAGAAATCGGTTTAAAGGCAGTTGTTTTTTGCCCGTTTGCTAAATTTTGTTTTGTGCTGAGAAATAAATCTTAGCTTGTTGTATGACAGTGGTCGTCATAACCTGCTATGCCACCAAAATCCGCCTTGATTAAGAAAAAATTTGGAGCTTATTTTTTAGATATTAACATCTACTAAATATTTCAAATTTTTCCTTTAGGGACACGCCAAAAATAAATGTCCATTTTATACGGCTTCTTTTGAGATTATACTTCGTTGCTCATCGCTCTGGTAGCCCTGCTACCATCGCTCTTCCCGCCTTGTCTAATCTCAAAATAATCTCGTCTAATTATGGACATTTATTCTGATTGTGTCCCTTACTCTGCGTTGGTTTTTCCAACATAGCTTGCTATGAGTTGCAGTTGGGTTATGCTTGTATCCCGCCACTACGTTGCGCGGTACAAAGATGTCACTCCTATGGAGCTTGAATTGACCGAAATCTTGGAAAAGTCGCAATATGTTATACATACAATCTTAGTTTAAGTTGGAGAGTTTAAAAATAATTCCTAACTTAGTCCCAAGATTTTAAATCTTATGTGGCAGATTGCTGCGATTGTTTTTACACAAAAATCCAAAAAGATGGTTAAGGCTAGAAAGAAAAAGAAGGAACGCATCAAAGAATTGGATCACCAACAAAGTAAGAAGTTTTTTGTGGTGGCCGGTATTATCACTATTTTGTTGGTGATTTTGATTTACTTTATGTATAATTGATGGCCGATGATTCTTGGCGGGTGCTTTGCCGGTTTTTTACTGCAAAGTCCGTTCTAGATTCATTGATTCCCGGAGATTTTTATTTTCCCAACATATTTTTTTACTTTGTCTTGTAGGACGATGTAATGTAGGCCAACTCCCTCATGGGCCGGGATGGTGTAGGTGATTGTTTTTCCTTTCGAATAAAGGGGAAGGAAATGTGAATCTAGGACTTTGCCTTGAGTGTTGACCCAAGAGATTGAGTTGTAGCCGGGAGATAGATTGTCGGGGATCTGGATGGATACTTGGTCACCCTTAGGTGGATTTGGGTAGATGATGAGCGGGTTTGAAGCGTCGAGTAGGGCAGGAATTGCTACGGTATTCGAGAGAAAATCTTTGATGGAATAACTAAATAAGGCTTGCTTTTGGGGTGTACCACCAAATTTGAATGACTCTGTTCCAATAAATCCGGTGAATTGGCTATTTAGAGTGATGGATTCAGGTTGGCCTAATTTTTCATGTTTTACTATGATTTGTCTTTTGTTGCCCGAAAAAACATCCTGTCCATTAAAGTCAAATAACAACTCTATAAAAGAGTCTCCCAAAAGAAAACTACCCAACAGCACAACGGTACTGTCTCCTATGTTGGTGGCATCAGTAACAATTCCGCTTACATTCAACGAATCATGCAAAATGGCTGAATAATTACCCGGTTCTTTAGGAATTGTGTAGTATCTTGTGATGAATTGTTGCCAATCTTTCGAAAATAAGTATAAAGAGTCGCCCATCGCAATAATCGACTCACAGTCATAGCGGGTAGTATTTTTCGGCAAAGAAGTAAAATCCGTCTGATCCTCATAATGATAATAAATCCTTTCGATGTGATCATTAGGAATGTCTCCTGCAATATCCAAATCACTTATCGGAAACCTATAAATGACTAAGTCTTTTCTGTTTCCATGCTTATTGTTGCCGGTATCACCGACATAAACAAAAGAATCGTCTCTAGTCATCGATTCCCAGTCTTCGTTTTCAGTGCCTTTGAGTTTTTTCGTTTGAAGGATGTCCCCTGTGATGGTGTCGAATTCATAGATAGAGTGGGGATTGCCTGAATCGGCCAGTCCAAAAATCCGGTGATTATACTCTATCATAGCGGAGATTTCTTCTAGGTCATCGTGCAGAACCGTCCTAAATTGTGGGATTAAATCAGTGGTGTTGTAAGTACAACTTCCATCATTGACGGTCGCGTTGGCATCATAATTATTGGCTTTCGGATCCGTGCATCCGGCTTGCGCCAAAAGCGAAATGGACAAGGAAAGACTATAAAAAAATACAAGGATTTTCTTCATGTTGGTTTTATTATTCGAGAGTAAAGATAACGGTTCTTACGGAATGTTTAAAGCAGGTGTTGGAAATTTACTCATTCATAATTTTCTGATTATTAATTTACTAAATACCAGCTATATCTTACACTTTGATGGTCAATTGCCTTCGGCGCCCGCCTGCAACGGGCAGGTTTATTTGCCTGCGGCGTCTGCTGCAACGGGGGGGCAATTGTGCTTTGCACGTTCCGCTATAGGTGCTCTTTTCTAGGCATAAAATAGATTCTTTTGTGGTAGCAGATACAGGGCATGCCTTGTGGAGTACTAAAATACACTTTGGAAACCGAGATGGATTTTGGCAGAGCGAGTGTCGAGCGGCCGGCTATCTTGTTTTCCTAAAGCATAACTAATGCGGAATAATCCGGCGTTGGTTTGAAAACTCATTCCCGCTCCAAATCCGAATAATCCGGTGTCTATAAATTGATTGTTTTGACTACTAGGATATTGCACAAAACCATAGTCCCCAAAGGTGTATAAATAGGAGGTTGAGCCTACAAGCAACCGATACTCTAAGGAAGAGACATTATAGAAAGCTGCAAAAATGGATTCTTCATCAAACCCGCGCATGAGTTGATTGCCGCCAATTCTGAAAAGTTGATTTTGGGCGATGGTTGCCGGAGAATAAAGCCAAGCCGATTTATTCGCCAAGGCGATGACGCTATTTTTAAAAAGCGGAAAGTAGGCGTTTACTTGAATTTCGGAGCGTAATTCCCATGATTTTTGACCGATGGAATCATAAAGGGCTTGAAAAGAAAATTCCGGGGCATTGGGGATTTTTATTTCTATGATTTTGGGGTTGGGCGGGTGTCGTAGAATGCCGGCGCCAACCTTGGTTCGGAGCGACCACCCTTTGCGTGGATTGAGGCGATAATCTAATTTTTCTATGCCATATTCTAAACCAAAAACATTGGAGTGGAAGTCTAAATTAGCCGGTAATTGTTTTGAAGTAATTAATTGATTGGTGTTGATGCTTAGTAAGTTAGACCGTATGGAATGCCAAAAAACTTTAAGGTAGTCTTGTCCATTTAGGTAGTAACGCGCAGCGATCTGTCCATTAATATTGATATAGGAACTGTCCCGTTTATACAAATCAAAGGACGCATCCATGCCGCCCGGTAAATCAAAAGGATAGGGCCAATTCGTTTTTAGGGCCAATTGCTGTGTTTGTGGACGTGTTTGGTCGAATTTAAGGTAAAGTCTTTCCCCAAAACCCAGCAGGTTTTTGAAATCGACAAGTGCGTTGCCAACTAGAAGCAACTTTTTAGTTTCATTATTATTGGGTAGTACTCCGATTAAAAAATTGAATTGGTTGGCTTTTTTTTCTTTTAGTGGCAGGCCAATGATGGCTTCATCACCCCGGATTTGGATGTGTGGGGAACCTGCGAGTTGTACAAAATCTAGATCCGCCATTTTTTTTGGGATTTCTTGCACATGGTGGAGATTAAAAGGTTGACCGTCATTTAACTGCAAGTAATTTTGCAAAAAAACGGATTTCATGTCTATTTTTCCGTGGGTTTCCAGATGCCCATATCGGATGAATGGTCCTTTGGAAAGGATTATTTTAGTGAATAAGGTGTCATGATGAATGGAGGTACTGTCTAGATGAACTCGGGCAACGGGATATCCATTTTCGGTTGCCTGGTCTAAAATACCGGCTAAGTATTGGCTTAACTGAAAAGGCGAGAAGGGTACTGTTTTGTCCGGTGAATAATGCTTTTTACGAGGGCGCAATGCTAGGGGGATGGCTTCTAAATTGACCACCGTCAAGTGATATTTGCGGCCTTTATGAAGAGTGGCGGTGGCCTTTTTTTTCTCGAAAGAGAGCGAATCAACGGAGGCTTCCGCAAATCCTTGCCCAATCCATTGGAGTTTTTTTTCTGTTAAGAATCGGATAATGGAAATGGAGTCTTTAAATTTGGAGGGGTACGCCGGCATCTCCTTCCCGGTATCTAGGTTTATTTGAAGGGAAAACTGAGCATGAGCACGAAAAACGGCAAGCAAAAGTAATGTTGAAATCCATATTCGCATGTTTTAACCAAACGAAGATTTGGTGCCATTAGTTTATGGGATTAGTAGATTTATCATGCGTATTGAAAGGAGGCCGTTTTGCTTGGTGTGAAAAAAGAAAATCTGGTACTATTTTTGTTGAGTACGATTAACCCCCTGTCGTTTACAATTCAAAACTATGGGGAATATATACTTGCTTAGACAGTCCCCCCTGATTTTCATCCTATTCTTACAATGTGCGGTGCTCTCTGCGCAGACCAATGCCTTTAAATGGTCATTCAAAAAATTTGATAAGGATTCAAGTGGAGAAATTACCTTTCGGGAACTAAAATGTGACGGTTTTTTTAAATTTGACCGGAATAATAATCTGAAATTGTCGAGATTTGAATTTTGGCGATTGAAAAGGTATCAAAAGAGAGAATTAAGGAGATTTGAGAAAATTTTACGTAAGGGTCTTTATGCAAAATATTATAAAGTAGCGCTGACTCCTTTAATTGCCTATAAACCTGCAAAAGATACCTATAAGGAGCTGTATCGATTTAAAAAATAAGTGCGCCCGATTCCTTGACCATTCTTCCATATTCCGTTTTTTTATATCCGCTTAAAATTTAACAAGGGAATGCACTATCTAATTGTTTTTTGCATTATTTTTGCAAGTCAATAATGTCCTTTATTGGGCCACTTGTTTATTTTACCCCCCGATATACTTGTGCAACTTCTAAACACAAATCATAAAAGTAACTCATGAAGAATTTATTATTTTTTCTATTGGCTTTAAGTGTCATTGGCTTGTCAGCTTGTAAAAAAGACCAGCCAACCGTGTCCGGGGAATTTGACAAAGAGTTGACCACTGCCTTAGAGAATGCATCAAATGGAGAAGGAAAAGCCTTTTTTACCTTACCGGAAGCGATGGATTTTGCTAAGATTCCGCAAGATCCCAATAATCCGTTGACGACAGAAAAAGTGGAGTTAGGTAAAATGCTTTATCACGAAACCGCCTTGTCTATTCATCCTAAAAACCCGATTACCATGGGCACCTATTCTTGTGCGACATGCCATTTTGCGCAAGGTGGATTTGCCGCTTGTAAGGTTCAAGGTGTGGGAGATGGAGGTATGGGATTTGGGGAATCCGGCGAATCCAGAGACAAAAGCCCGGTTATCTCGGAAGCTGATGTCGATGTACAACCTATCAAAACTCCAAGTTCTATGAATGATGCCTACCAGACCGTGACCTTGTGGAATGGTGCTTTAGGGGGTGTCGATGTGAATATCGGGACAGAATCCCACTGGACAGTCGGCACGCCAAAAGAGACCAATAATATGGGATTTCATGGGTTGGAAACGCAAGCAATTGCCGGTCTAAAGGTGCATCGCATGGGTATTGACCCTGTTTTTGTAGATACAACGGAGTACAAAGCGATGTTTGATGCTGCATTTCCGGATGTGGATACCAGTGAGCGTTATACTAGAAAATATGCCGGTCTGGCCATTGCTGCTTATGAGCGCACACTGCTCGCCAATCAAGCCCCTTTTCAGAAATGGTTGAAAGGGGATGATCAAGCTATGTCGGATAAGGAAAAGCAAGGAGCTATTCTTTTCTTTGGGAAAGCGGGTTGTGTGGAATGTCATACCGGTCCGGCATTAAATTCTATGACTTTTTATGCTTACGGTATGAATGATTTGAATCAAATGCCCGGTGTTTATCGTCCGGATCCTAATTCTGATGCGAATTTAGGGCGCGGTGGATTTACAGCTAAGACCGAAGATATGTTTAAGTTTAAAACTCCCCAGTTATACAATTTAGCTGACTCGCCGCACTATGGTCATGGCTCTAGTTTTAATAGCATCAAGGAAGTGGTTGAATATAAGAATACCGGGCTTCCGCAAAATCCTAAAGTGGTAGCAGGTCAACTGGCTTCCGCCTTTAAATCTCTTGATCTTTCTACTTTGGAAGTAGAACAATTGACCGAGTTTTTGGAAAAAGGTTTGCGCGATGATAATTTGATGAGATATACGCCTTCTCAAGTTCCTTCCGGAAATTGCTTTCCCAATAATGATCCGCTTTCTAAGCTGGAAATGGGTTGCGAGTAAAACGGTGCAACGGTATGACAGTGTAGCGGTGCAACGGTATAACGGTTTTATGGTATAGTATAGTAGATACAAGATGTGCTGTCTTGTATCTACTATTTTTTTATCAACAAAAAGAAATGTTCCTTTCGGAGAAATCCATAGAGTTTATGTTAAAAAAAATAATTAGATTTGCTAAAATCTTACGATAGTAAACGCTAAAAGGCGTTAAACCATAAATCATGAATCTAAAAGGAAAAGTAGCCGTGGTCACCGGAGCTTCAAAAGGAATTGGAAAAGCTATTGCTTTTGCATTGGGCAAGGTGGGGGCTAAGGTGGTGATTTCTAGTCGCAATCAGGAGGCTTTGGATGCCGTTGTGGAGGAATTTGCGCAAGCAGGAGTCATTGCTTTTGCGAAAGCAGCCCATGTAGGAAAAGCAGATGATAGAGAAGCCTTGGTGCAGTCTGCGCGGAACCATTTCGGGAAAATAGATATCTTGGTGAATAATGCCGCAACGAATCCGGTTTTTGGGCCGCTAGAACTTACCGGGGAATCAGTTTTTGACAAGATTATTGATATTAATTTGAAGGCTCCATTTGAGTTGTCGAAGTTAGTTTTGGCCGGGATGAAAAAATCAGGTAGTGGCAGTATTATTCATATAAGTAGCGTGGAAGGGCAGAAACCGGGTACTCACATGGGCATGTACAGTGTGAGCAAGGCGGCTTTGCTTATGCTGACTCGTGTGCAAGCCAACGAATGGGGGCCACAGGGTGTACGCGTAAATGCCATCGCTCCCGGATTGATTCAGACTAAATTTAGCCAAGCACTTTGGGACAATGAAAAGGTATTGAAGTATGCCTTGCGACAAATCCCTTTAGGACGTATGGCACAGCCCGAAGAAGTCGCCGGATTGGCGGTTTTTTTGGCTTCTGACTTGGCTTCTTACATTACGGGTTCGACTTTTACGGTGGACGGTGGGTATTTAGCCTGATTTGCTTTGGGTAGAAGGGGCACTTCCTGTTTGGCCGGCTCAAAACTTAAACCGCACTTGGTCGATAGCATATTTTTTTTCGCAGTATGCGCAACGGACTTCTACCGGTTTTCTGCAAGCGACTTCAAATCTAGTGGGTACATTTTCGATATTGGTGACACAATTTGAATTGGGGCAGACAATATGTTTTTTGATCTCGTCCGGGATGCTGATTCCATGTTTTTTGACCACCTTAAAGTCTTCGATAATGATGAGGGTGGCAGAGGGTGAAATCAAGGCAATACTATTGACTTCATCTTCCGTCAAAATTCGGTTTTCAACTTTGATGATGTCTTTTTTACCCATTTTATGACTGGTCAGATTGACCCCGATCATCATTAAATTTTTGGGTGGATTCAAGCTCAAAATATCGGCTACTTGTAATGCTTTTCCGGCAACAATATGGTCGATGACGGTACCGTTTTTGATGGGATCCACTTTTAGTTTGTCTTTCATTTTTTTTGTTTTCTGTGATTGGAAGATTTTTTGCGTAAGCGAAGGCTAGACTAATTTCATGATTTTGCTGATAATCGCTTGTCGCATGAAAACGCCATTTTTGGCTTGTTGAAAGTAGTAGGCATAAGGCATACTGTCCACATCTGTCGTGATTTCATTGACCCTGGGCAATGGGTGTAATAGGATAAAATTGTCTTTGACTTTTTCCAACACTTGCGGAGTGATGATGTAGGCATCTTTTACTTTTTCGTAGTCTTCCAATACCGCAAAACGTTCCTTTTGTATGCGGGTCACATACATGATGTCCAATTGGGGGATAATCGGCTTGATATCTTCGACTTCTTCAAATTGAATCCCTTTTTCTAATAGCTCGTCCTTGATATATTGGGGCATTTGTAGATGGCTGGGGGACGCAAAATAAAAAGTAGGATTAAATTCGGATAAGGCTTGCGCCAAAGAATGAACCGTGCGCCCTAAACGTAAATCTCCGACCATGGCGATGGTTAAATTATCTAAGGTGCCTTGAGTCTTGTGAATGGAATATAAGTCCAACATGGCCTGAGTCGGATGTTGATTGGTGCCATCCCCTGCATTGATGATGGGTACATCGACTGTTTCTGACGCAAAACGCGCAGCGCCTTCTACCTTATGGCGCATCACGATAAAATCCGCATACTGGCTGATAGTCATCAAAGTATCTGATAAGGTTTCGCCTTTTTTGACGGAAGAACTACTCGTGCCGGACATAGAAAAACTCTGTCCCCCCAATTTTTTGATGGCAGTGTCGAAGGAAAAGTGAGTGCGAGTGGATGGCTCAAAAAAGAGTAGGGCGCCGAGATGACCGGAAAGGTCGGGTTTGATTTCCTTTGTTTCGATTTGCCGGGCTAATTCCAGCAACTCCAAAATGTCATTTTTGCTGACATTACGCATCGAAATTAAATTTTCCATGTTTTCATTTTTTGTTTTTGGTGTGAGTTAATATTTCAACTCCATTCGGAGCTAATTTTTACGTAAGTACCTGCCGTCCACTGACAAAAACTTGGTCAATGGGGACGACTTCCATTCCTTCAAAAGGGGAGTATTTGGCTTTGGTTTCAAATTCTTGGGCTCGGATGACGGCAGATTGTCGGAGATCGAATACTGTCAAATCCGCTCGGTAGCCCGGAGCAATGGCGCCCACTTTTTCCAAGCCGAATATATTTGCGGTATGTGTAGAAGTGAGTGCCACCAATTTCTCCACGGATAAATTTCCTTTCTTTACTTCTTGTAAGAGTAGCGGCAAGGAGGTCTCCAGCCCGGGAAATCCTGATGGGGCTTGGAGATAAGGTCGGTTTTTTTCTTCAAGTTGGTGCGGGGCATGATCGCTGCCGATGGTATTCACTGTTCCGTCGGCGATGGCCTGCCAGAGTGCTTCATTATCTTTTGGGGTGCGCAGTGGGGGATTCACCTTGCCATAGTTGCCTACTTCGTTGAGTATCAATTCGTTAATCAATAGATGGTGCGGTGTGACTTCGCAATAGACACGGACTTTATCCTTGTAGGCGCGTATTAAATCAATCTCTTCAGCGACAGATGTGTGGGCAATATAAATGGCGTTGCCGATGCTTTGGGCGATTTTTAAAACGACTTCCGTTCCGATGGCGGCACATTCTCGATTGCGGATAAAGTGATGGTCTAGGACGGTTGGGTCTTTGACCTTGCGGGAAAATTTTTCTACACATGCTTGCCATTCCGAGTGAATCATCACCGGTAAGTCGTATTGCAAAGAGTATTCAAAAATTCGTTTAATAATTTCTTTGTCATTGACAAATTCGTTGGAGTTGGAGCCGGCCAAAAATAGTTTAAGAGAGGCTACATCGTCCGGGTTGGTGGATAGTATTTCCTGAAGTCCATCGAGATTTTCGGCGGTGGCAGCAATATTGAATTTGTAGTGGACGAGTGATTTTTTAGCCACTTCTCGTTTTTTATTAAGATACTCTAAATTGACGGTAGGCGGTCTGTTATTGGGCATGTCAAATACGGTGGTGACCCCGCCTTTGATGGCGGCTTTAGAAGCCGAAGTCCAATCTTCTTTATAAGTTTGCCCCAAATCTCTGATATGAGTGTGTGGATCAATCATGCCGGGAATGATGTGTTTTCCGGTCATGTCGATGGTTTGGTCTGCGTTCGGAAATTCTTTACCTGAGTAGGCAATTAGACCATCTTGAATCAATAGATTTTGGCTTTGTCCGTTGATGATGGCGTGGGTTAGAAGTAGGCTCATTTCACAATTGGTTTTTGATGATGGGCTTCATCGTTTGCGATTAGGGAGGTTATATTTTTTATTAAACCGGGACCTTGATAGACGAATCCGGTATAGATTTGTATCAAGGAAGCTCCGGCATCTAATTTTTCTTGGGCATCTTCTTTAGACATGATGCCGCCCACACCGATGATGGGGAGCTGTCCGTTGGTTTTTTGGTGGATGTATCGAATGATTTCTGTCGCTCGATTTTTTAGGGGCGTGCCACTCAACCCACCGGCACCTATTTTTTGGATTTTGGAGTTTGGGTAGGAGAGATTATTTCGGGTGGCGGTGGTGTTTACGGCGACAATTCCGTCAATTTTTGTAAGGTTGATGATGTTTAAGGTATCGTCTAGTTGCTCCCAAGATAAGTCCGGAGAAATTTTTAAAAGAATTGGTTTTGGCTTGGGTTTTTGTGCGTTAATTAAAGTCAGTTGAGAAAGCAAATCAAGCAAACTGTCTTTATCTTGTAGTTCCTTTAAATTTTTAATATTCGGGCAACTAACATTAACGGTAAAATAGTCCACATAATCATGTAACTCTTTGAATAACAGGATGTAATCATCATTGGCACGTTGGTTTGGGGTGTCGGTATTTTTGCCAATATTGGCACCGATAATGATATTACTTTTCCTTTTTTTTAGATTTTTGATGGCATTTTGTAGGCCCTTATTATTAAAACCCATTCGATTGATGAGCGCTTGATTCTTTTTTAATCGAAAAAGTCTTGGTTTGGGATTACCGGCTTGCGCCAAAGGGGTCACGGCGCCTATTTCAATGAATGCAAAACCAAGATGACTAAGCGCATCAATAAATTCTGCATTTTTATCAAAGCCAGCAGCTAATCCTACCCGGTGCGGAAAGCTTAAACCAAAAAGTTGAATAGGTTTAGACTTAATTTTGGGCATAAAAAAAGTCCTTAACAGGACCGGTACAAAGGGAATACGACTAAAGAAACGTAACGAGTTTAAAGCTAGATAGTGGGCCGATTCGGCATCCAGCAGGAATAGTAAGTTTCTGACAAGTCGATACATTCGGATAGGTTTAGGCAAAGGTAAAACATTTTTTTATCTTTTTATAATTTTTCCTTTTTTTTCGTATCGGTTGATATAAATGGCATATCACCTAAATAAATTCCCAGCTCCAACCATCAAAAAAAACAAATCCCCAAAAACCCTTTTGCATGACTAAGCGAACACGGGAGCCTGTCCCAGCGATTTTGGTGGGCATGGTGCCGTGCGTGCGAAAAGTATATTCCTTCCCATTTTTACGCAAGTATATCCAGTAAGTATCGGCGGGTTGACCTTTTTTCTTGCCAAACATTTGTACAAAATAACCTTTCTGTCCGATGTATTCATAGGATTCTGAAAAGGGCTGTGAAGTAGCCAATTTGCGATTGGTATAACTCCCAAAAAAAGGAGCGAATAACACAAAAGAAATCACAAAAAAAATATGTAGCCGAAGGCTTTTGGGATTTAATATTTTGGTGAGATAGCCTACGGTCACAAAGATAATCGCCACAATAGATGCAGTGATGAATGAATTTCGAACTAAACGACCGATATGTCGTGTATTCGACAGGTAGGGAAATTCTAGAACATATAAGGTGATTAATCCTAGAAAAGCGAAAGTACCCAGTGCTAGAAATAGATTTGTTTTTCTTTCCGAATGAGACATAATATCCTTGATAACTGCAATATAGACGGGTTTGTTGACAAAAAAGTATAGTTAATTGCTAAGTACAGGACAAAAGTTGGTTAGATCGAAGAAAACCAAGTATTTTTTGATTTTTCTATTTTAACCCCCAAATACCTGCCTGCCTACAGCTCCGCTTTGGCCATGTCAGGCAGGTCCCCCTTGCGGAATGGGGACCTGCCTGCTCCGCAGGAAGGCAGGCTTTTGGCTAAAAAATACTTGGTTTGCCTAAGTTCCAAGATTTTGTCCTGTATAAAGAGTTAATTGTTTAATTTCCAGCCTGCCTGCCGGGCGCAGCGTAGGATATGGCGGTAGGGCAGACAGGTACTGTGGTCAATATGTTTGACGATGTATTAGTATTACTCTTTTTTGGTTTTGTGGTGATATTGAAGGGTAAAAATTTAATAGTCAATGGAGTACATATTTCATCTTTTTCAATATTTCGGCCCATTCAAGCTCCATAGGAGTGACATCTTAGTAGCCCGCAACGTAGTGGCGGGATAAAAGCATAACCCAACTGCAAGTCATAGCAAGCTATGTTGGAAAAACCAACGCAGAGTAAGGAAAAATTTGAAATATTTAGTAGTGGTAATTCTCTAAAAAATATCCTTCAAATTTTTTCTTAATCAAGGCGGATTTTGGAGGCATAGCAGGTTATGACGACCACTAGTCCAGTCTGGAATATTGTTTTTGTGCAACCTGTCATACAATCTGTTACACACACCAGCGCATCCGTTACCAAAATCTTTTGTATGTTTGTGCTAGAGATGGGTTTAGCATTTTTTGTGTAACCTATTTTTTGATAATCACCCAAAAAAATGAATGCAATGGAATATAGAAAATTAGGAAAATCAGGCCTGAAACTAAGTGCTTTGTCTCTCGGGTCATGGCTGACTTTTGGTAAGCAAATCCGTAATCCTGTAGCCGAACGATTGATGGCTTATGCTTATGAAAATGGGGTCAATTTTTTTGATAATGCGGAGATTTATGCGCAAGGTCAATCCGAGGTGGTCATGGGGCGTATATTGAAAAAAATGAAATGGGATAGGACATCATTTGTGGTTTCGAGTAAAGCTTTTTTTGGAGATCACCGGCAGGGGCCCAATCAGACAGGGTTAAGCCGAAAGCATTTGGTGGAGGCTTGTCATAATGCCTTGAATAGATTGCAGGTGGACTATTTGGACTTGTATTTTTGTCATCGACCGGACAAGGAGACGCCGATGGAAGAAGTGGTTTGGACGATGAATCATTTGATTCAGCAAGGGAAAATATTGTATTGGGGTACTTCAGAATGGTCTGCGCAGGAAATAATGGAGGCGCATATGGTCGCAAAAGAGTATCGCTTGATTGGGCCTACGATGGAGCAGCCGCAGTACAATATGTTTGTGAGAGATAAAATGGAAGTGGAATATAGTCAAATATTTAGGAATATCGGGATGGGGACGACCATTTGGTCGCCGTTAGCGAGTGGAGTTTTGACAGATAAGTACTTGCGTAAAAATTTTCCGAAAGGTACGAGATTAGGAATGGAGGGTTTGGAATGGCTCAAAAATTTAGCTCAGTTAGATGAGCGACTACCGAAAGTCCATGCCTTGAATGAATTTGCTCATGAATTGGGGCTTAGTCTGCCGCGTCTGGGTATCGCATGGGCATTGAAAAATCCAAATGTTTCGACAGTAATATTGGGGGCTTCTAAATTGAGCCAATTAAAAGAAAATATGAAAGCCTTGGCCGATGTGCAACTGCTCACTCCGGATGTCATGGAAAGAATCGAAGAGATATTAGACAATAAACCTGTGGCACCACCTTACTAAATGGGGCGGCTTGGGAACTATTGAATAGAAGTCCACTCCCCAAGCATTTGCTCGCTATCAAACGGTAGTTTGCCCTATTGGGTTTGGTACCGAAGGATAGCGAGCATTTGTTTTTTTCGTCGGTTACTCACATTTGGAATCTCCGCAAAGTGTACAAACTTGGCAGCCTTCTTTATAAATAATCCCACCGCTTTCTCCACAGTTTTTGCAGGTTGCTTTCTGGTGTGAAGTGCCGTTTGGGATAAATTTTTTCAAGGCTCTGGCGACCCCGTTTTTCCAAGTATTTAGGTATTCGGCTTCGACATTCAGGTCTTTAATCAGGTCGATGACATTGACTAGAGGCATTCCGTGTCTAAGGATACCGGAAATAAGCTTGGCATAATTCCAATATTCTTTGTCGAAAGACCGAGAAAGACCTTCAAAGGTAGTTCGATAGCCATCTTTATCTACAATTTGGAAATCATATCGGCTTTTACCGTTATCATCTTTATTTTTGATGACCCAAGCTTGTTGAAAAGTCTTTGGTATGATGAAAGTATCGACTGCCTTGCCGGTAAAAACTTCATACGGGTGGTTATCCATCAAGCCCACAACCGCAATCCAATCTTCACTGTTATTTTTGAAGCGAACGACTTCGGCCGGGAGTTTTTTGGGACGCTTAGGCGAATGGTTCACGCGAAACTTCTTCTTTTCATCTTTTTTGGGCTCATCAGAAACCAAAACACCGGTTCTGGAGCCATCACGATAAATGGTGATGCCTTTGCAACCTACTTCCCAAGCTGTATAAAAGATTTTATCCACCAGCTCTTGGGTTGCACTATTGGGGATGTTCACGGTCACGCTGATGGAATGATCGACCCATTTTTGGATGGCACCTTGTAGTTTTACCTTTTCGACCCAATCCACATCGTTGGCAGTGGCTTTGTGGTAAGGGGATTGGGCGATGAGCTGATTTAATTTTTCGGTGCTATAATTTTGGACTTCTTTGACATTGTATCCATTGACTTCCAACCAAACGGAAAATTTATGGTGAAAGACATTGTATTCTTCCCAGTGGTCTCCATTTTGATCGACAAAGGTGGCATTGGTATTTGTATCGTTGGGATTTACTTTTTTTCGTCTTTTGTATGAGACCATGAAGACCGGCTCTAAGCCGGATGATGTTTGACTCATTAAGCTAGTGGAGCCGGTAGGGGCGATGGTCAATAAGGCAATATTGCGACGACCGTGCTGAACCATGTCTTCGTATAATTTTGAATCCGCCGTTTTGAGTCGATTAATGAAAGGGTTGTTGACTTCCCTTTGCGCATCGTAAATGGGAAAAGCGCCCCTTTGTTGTGCCAAAGTAACCGATGAGCGATAAACATTTAGCGCAAGCGTTTCATGGACTTTTTGAGAAAAATCAGTGGCTTGGGACGTTCCATATCGAATACCCAATGCGGCGAGCATATCTCCTTCTGCGGTGATGCCTATGCCGGTGCGACGCCCATGAATGGCTTTTTCTCGGATTTTTTCCCAAAGTTCTTTTTCATTACGCTTGATGGTATCTGATTCAGGGTCTTGACTTAACTTATTCAGGATTTTGTCGATGTGTTCCAGCTCCAAATCCACAATATCGTCCATGATGCGTAGCGCCAATCGAGCATGTTCTGCAAATAAATCAAAATCAAAGCGGGCATTCTCGGTAAAAGGATTTTTGACATAGCTATACAGATTGATGGCCAGTAGCCGGCAACTGTCGTAAGGTGTTAAAGGGATTTCTCCGCAAGGATTGGTGGAGACCGTTTGAAAGCCTAAATCTGCATAACAGTCCGGAATAGATTCCTTGATTACCGTATCCCAAAACAAAATACCCGGTTCTGCGGACTTCCAAGAGTTATGGACAATCTTGTCCCAGATTTTTTTGGCATCAACCTTTTTTGTATATTTAGGATTCTGACTATCAATCGGAAAGGATTGTGTGTACTCCTTATGCGCATGGGCTGCTTGGACAAAGTCGTCGTCTAACTTTACAGAAATATTGGCACCGGTGACTTTATGAAGGTCTAATTTGGCGTCAATAAAATCTTCGGAGTCCGGATGTTTGATAGAGACACTGAGCATCAAGGCTCCACGTCTGCCGTCTTGAGCCACTTCACGTGTGCTATTAGAATAGCGCTCCATAAAAGGGACAATACCGGTCGAAGTTAAAGCACTGTTTTTGACTGGTGAACCTTTGGGGCGGATGTGCGATAAATCATGGCCTACACCGCCCCGTCTTTTCATGAGTTGGACTTGTTCTTCATCTAATCTGATGATGCCTGCATACGAATCCGCTTCATTACCGATTACAAAGCAATTAGAAAGGGAAGAGATTTGGAAAGGGTTTCCGATACCGGCCATTGGACCGCCTTGCGGCAAAATGTATTTAAAATCTTTTAGAAGATGGAAGATTTCGGATTCTTTTAAAGGATTTTTATATTTTTTCTCAATCCTGGCTATCTGTTTGGCCAGTCTGATGTGCATGTCTTTTGGGGATTTTTCGTAAATATTGCCGTCAGAATCTTTAAGTGCATACTTGTTGATCCAGACACTTGCGGCTAATTCGTCTCCTTTAAAATAAGCCGTAGAAGCGTCAAAAGCTTCTTCGTAAGAATAGGATTTAAGAGGCGTATTGGTGGATAGAGTAGGGGTGCCGGCTTTAGTGGTATTAGTTGGATTCATAGTGCAAAATAATTTAGGTGGTGGGCAATACGGGTTTACAACTGATTATATACAAATCTCTGTTTATATATAACCGGTTGGTTACAAAAAAAGTAGCTCCATCGCAAAGGAGAAGCATTATAAAAAGCGGATTACACTATTTCCAAGAAAAACTGGAATGCGGATTGTGTTTCACGAAGGTAAATAATTTTTATAATAGTTTCCTTGTTAGAGAATGAATTTTTTTTGAAAAAAATCATCCGGTTAAAGCGTCGTTTTAACAGGAGGTATGGAAGTCATTGACTGTCAATATGGTCGAAAAATGTTTCGTTTTAGGGGGTATTTTTTTGCGCAAGCTGAAGACCCAAACTATTGCTGTACTGCTTTTTTTAGCCCCTTAAATAGTTCTTGGAAGGAATTGAACTCTCTCTGGTAGCTCAAACCAAAGCCTGATTTCATGCGGTTGCGTGTCGTTCCGGTGTAATCTGGCGCAAACCTGTTGTAGATTTGGGCGCGGTATCTTCTGTTTTTTGACAGTACAATCTCAATGAGGATGTCTCCGGAAAAATCCGATGTGGCCACCGGAGATATTTGATTGTCGTCCAATCCGACGTTGCCGCCGAGTTGGATGGTTACCCGATTATTGAAGAAATGATTCTTTAGGTTAAATTGAAAGGCCCTGGACTGAATAGAAGTGGTGGGCACATTCCCGACTGTCTCATAGGTCTGATAAATATTTAGACCCACATCTACTTCCATGCCGGAATAAAACTTGCCGGTCCCGACTACCTCGGAGAGAAGGGAGTTGACATAGAGCGCAAATTGGCTAGAGAGCAACTCCGATATGGTACTGGCGATGCCTGTACGAACGGCCCCCGATTCTTCGAGCCCTAAAGAGTTACCCGGCGATAAAAATCCACCGAAAACCAACAAGCCGAATACTTGCCTATTGAGTTCATTGGGGTCATTCTGTATGAGATTTAGTTTGCTGGACACATAGTTTTTGTTATTACCCACTAGATTTTTGATGTCCAAGGTAAAGGCAATATTAGGTTGAAGCATGGGGCCGGTTAAAATCAGACCAAGGTCTATGGGACTCGCTCTTTGGGCATCTTTGATGTCGGTAGAAGTCCCAATCGAGGAGAGCTCTTCTTTAATTAAAGGGTAAATGGGGGCACTCAATCCTTGGTAGAGCGCTTCAATATTGAGCTCCGCCTTCATAGGGTCTTTTCGCCAGGTAATCGTTCCGCCGGGCTCAATGATAAAGGGTTTGTTGACGAAATTCAGTAAGGTGAAGAGATATTCTCCTTTGGAGATGACATATTGCCCATTCATCGTGAACTCACCGGAACGCAAATATTGCAAATGGAAAGTCCCGGTGCCTTGACTTTTGATAATATCTCCTGAAATCTCATCAAAGATTAATTGAATATCCGCATCTTCGGTTAAGTCCAGTTGCATGTCAATATCTAATCCAATGGGTTGGGTAGTTTCTTCTTCTTTATTAATTTTTTCATTTTGCTCTTTGAAGGAAACAAACTTAACAAACTTTGTATCTTGTATTTGTTTCTCGTCCGTAAACAAAAGCTTGAGGTCGGTATTCTTTAAGCTTTGCCCCAATACTCTTAGTTTGGGTTGATTAAAGTTTCCACTAAAACCGGCAAAAGCATCTGCTAATACCCGCCCGTAGTAAAGAGGGTTGTCTCCTTTTTTGGTGTCTAATACTAAAAATTTATTAGATCGAATATTGACATTTAAACCAAAATTTTTGAACCTTTGATGGGTGAGCCCGCCTTCGATAAAGGCTTTGTTGCCATACTTGTCTTCTATTAATTGACCGGTGGCGTCAAATTTATTGGTGGTAATTTTGATGTTTTGATTATTGATATAGTAATGAGTTTTTAGATAGTCGATGGTTATTTCTCCTGTTTTAATGTTGGCGACTCCATCAAACTCCGGTCCGGTTAAGGGGCCTTTAATATTAATAAATCCATCAAAGACGCCTGCGGTTTCCGAAATTCCTTTGGGGATGATGTCTTCCATAATCGCAAATGGGAAGTCATTCACTTCTCCTTTAAGATATATGGATTTTGGTTGGACATGTTGGCCATTCCAAGTAGCGGAATTTTTGCCAAAATGAATATAGCCCTTGGTGGTCAGCAGTTGGTTTTTGCCAATATCCAGCTTTACATCCAACGGACTATGGAAGTCGGGCATTTTGGCTCGTAATTTAAATCTTCCGTAAGATAACTTGTTGATATTCAGTGTGTCAGCATCTATTCGCAAAGAAAGATCTTTTTTGTTTTTAATGTCATTAAAGCGAATGTTGGCCACAAAAGGACCGGTATATTGAAAGTTTGGATAATTATATAAAGAGTTGATAAAGGATAAATCAAAATTCTTGAGGTCGAGATTTAGGCTATTATGGGTTGGGGTGGTTAGTTCAATTTGACGATTTTCGGAAACGAAATTAATATTTTTAGCTTCCAAATAATTGTAGCTAAATCTTAAGAAATTGTCGGAATCAATTTTCCATAAATCTTGAGCTACTTGAATTTTCGATGGATTAAATTGTAATTGATAGTAATCATCTTGGGGCAGGATGATGCCATTGATCCGGATGTTTTTGAGTACATTGCTGATGTTAGAAGATTTGACTCTAAACTCCAAAGTATCCGGATACAAATTAAGCTTAAGAGAGATGGGCGGTAGTGACTTTTTTTCGTTTAGTTGAGTTTCGAATATGTATCCATTCACCTTAAAGTCGTCTGCGGTACCTTTGGCATCCACGATGGTATTGAGAATGGCTTTATTACCCATGTAAATCCCGCCAACGGAGGCGTTTAGGTTGAACAGGTGCTTTTCGCTATTAAAATTGCCGGATAGATTTACATCTTTAAACGTGTCCACCTTGATGTTGATTAATTTAGTGATATTTAGGGTGCTTGGCAATTGAATGGAGAAGTCAATATCTTGTACCGGCAGAGAATCGGTAGAAGCGGTAATATTTAATTTTTGTGCAAACTGGGGACTCCGAGAAATAATGTCTGATTTAATGACTTTGGATATGGTGGCCAAATCAAAAAGTCCGGATAGTTTGGCATTCACTAAGCTGGATTGGATAGTGACAAATTTTTTCTCCTTGTCTTGTAGATTAAGGGAAATGAAAGCGGAGTCCAGTTTGTAGGAATCCGTTTTATCAACCAATCGAACATCTTTTAATAGGGCATGCCCAATAAGCTCTTTTAAATTTTGGCCGTGGAGATTAAGATCAAATTCTCCGGTGATATTGAGTGGTTTTTTGGCCAGGTTAAGTTTGTATAAGTCTAGCTTTCTGACTTTAGAATCGAAATTGTATTTGGCGATACGATTTGTAAAATCTACGGTCCCATTAAAGTCAAAATTTAGGTCATCAGTTCGAGATTTGATTTGCCCGTCAAAAAAGTTTTTCTCTAATTTTCCGTTTAGGGTGATGTCCCGATATTCATAATTTTTATAGACAAAATGCTGAATGGCACCCGTGAGCACGGCATGCGCATTTTTTAATCTAATTCCGCCACCTTCGCGGATGGATGAGCGAAAAGAAATTTGGCCGATATCTTTATTCTGAAACCAAGTCCCCAGGTCAAAGTCTTCTACGGATAGTTTGCCGGAGTAAGTGGCATTTTCTGTACCGTTTGAGATATTAAGATTGATGTCTCCCCCTACGGTACCGATGTCTGTTTGGAGTTCGCCAAAGGCTACAAAGTCGGTGATAAACCCTTCAAACTTTCCCTTAAAGTTGAGTTGTCCTAAGGTAAACAGGCTCTTGGGCGGATTAAAGTTAGGGAGTAAAAGTTGTAAGGTGTTTACATCGGTTTTGAGTTGTTGGACATCGAGATTGATGGAGGCATGTTCTTTATCAAAAATGTCAGATGCTTTGAATTTGCCGATCATTGACGTCTTGCCTATCGAAACGGATAAATTATTGGCTCTAGGGTTTTTTACGGATCCAAACAGATTTCCTTGGATGTGAATGGATTTTTTACGGTTTTGTCTGAAGAATTGATTGTTGCGCCATTTTTTTGCAAAAAATAGCAGGTCATGAATGGCAATTCGGCTATCGGTGAGCTTCGCTTTCAGAAAAACATCTTCCTTAAAATTTTTAAAATCTTTAAAACTGCTGTATTTGAAAGATAAATCCTTACGGAGAAAAGTACCCGGTTGCTGTTGGGTGGCAGGAGTTTGGAGTGTAAAATCGGTGAGTTTGATTTCTTGATTAGAAATGTTGACCTTTTTTGCCGCAAGGCGCTCTACTTCAAAACCGGATTTTTCTTTTAGGCTTATCCGTGTAATTTGCGCTTGATATTCCGCATGCTGCATGGCAAAATTCTGAATATGGGCATTGATGTTTTTGACGTCAAGATGCTTGAAGTCTATCAAATCCGGTAGGCTATCTCTTGCTATGGATTGCTCAAAATTATCTGAATGGAATTGTCCATCGTTGATACGGAGTTCTTTAATGTTTATGGAAAGGGGGGGGGGGCATTTGGGGCATTGGGTTGATGTCCGGTGTCATCGGTCGGTTTGACCAAATTTTTGTGTTTGAAAGTTGAAAAACCGGGGTTGGTGAGTACGACACGTCGAATATCAAATTGGTTATTGTTTAGATTAATCGAGTCCATGGTGATGTCTCCTTGATGGATATAGGCATCAAAATTGGACATTTTTCGGTCATCTCGTTTATGAAATCTAATTTTGTCGAGCCGGATTTTTTGTAATGCAAGATTGATTTTTGCTCGGTCTTTTTTGGGTTTGTCTGATTTAAAGTAGTCCAGGAGGAATTGGGCATTAAAATCGGTGCTGTCCTTATCCCTAAAGAGATAAATATTGGCTTGGTCAAGCTCGATTTCGTTAATGTCAAGTTCATTCTGAATGAGGGAGTAAGCACCCCGGCTCAGAGAAACTTGGACTTTGTGGGCATAAAGGAGTGTATCTTGATGAAGGTCTTCGATGTATAAGTCTTTGAGATAGAAACCATTGATGAGACTAAATTTGAATCCGGAAATGCTGATTTCGGTGTTTAGTTCTTTTTCGAGTTTGTCGATGGTTTTGTTTTTTATATAGTTTTGTACGGCGGGTAATTGAAGCACCATGAATATAAAAAACACGAGGAAGAATATAGAAATGCCTATTCGCTTTGGCCATTTTACGACAAAGTGGTAGATTTTTTCAGCCCGGCTGCGTTGAGGGCGTTTTTTCTTTTCTTTAGCTTCTTTCTTCATTAACTACCTAAGTAACGATGGAATAGGCAATCAGTTCCCTAAAGTAGAAGTGATTTAACTTTTATTTAACCGGTTACTAATTATTGAATTCGGTGAGTTTGTTGGGGTGGAGTTATGGAATTGACTCGAACATTTATTTCGGACGTATTCCTACTTTCGTAAAAAGGCGCGACAAAGGTAAGAAGATTTGGGAAAAATGAATGTTTTTTTTTGGGGGAAGACTAACCAACATTTTTTCTACTTAGATGATTGAAAAAGGGAGTTTCCTAACCATTTAATTACGGCTCGATAATTTTGCGAAATTTGTATGATTTGTGACACTTATAGACATATCACGAACAAC
>JANTGI010000024.1 GCA_024762995.1 Saprospiraceae bacterium
TTTTTTTTTTGTAACTGTTTAGATACTCCTATTTTTAGACAAAAAATGGTCATCTCCCTGCATACTTACGCACAATTTTGGGGCTCAAAGCAGGACAAATGAAAAAATCCGAGCAAAAATAGTCTCAAAAAGAGCACTTGATGGTAAAAATTTACGTGTAGCTAAACAGTTACCCTTTTATTTAGCTTCTTTTTGCTAGCTTTGCCCCCGATTGCAAATTATTGGTGCAAACAGCCTACAAATAAAATAATCAACCAATGAAATTTGAGACAAAAACCATCCATGCCGGCGTCACTCCGGACCCAACAACAGGAGCCATTATGACTCCCATTTTCCAGACATCTACCTATGTCCAAGCTTCACCCGGTAATCACAAGGGTTTTGAATATTCACGCACCCAAAACCCAACCCGAAAAGTCTTAGAAACCAACCTAGCCGCACTCGAAAATGGTAAATATGGCATCTCTTTTTCCAGTGGATTGGCGGCCATGGATGCCATCATGAAGCTTTTGCAGCCCGGTGATGAAATCGTCTCTACCAATGACCTTTATGGAGGCTCTTATCGACAAATGCGCCAAGTCTATGAAAAATTCGGCATCAAATCTACTTTTATCTCCATGGCAGATGCCTCATCCATTGTGGCTTCCCTTTCGGAAAAAACAAAACTTATTTGGATTGAAACTCCTACAAATCCCACTCTTAATATCATTGATATCGAGGCAATCTGTAAGATAGCGAAGAAAAAAGGAATTTGGACAGTCGTGGACAACACGTTTGCATCGCCTTACTTACAAAACCCTTTAAATCTTGGAGCGGACATTGTTTTGCACTCGGCGACCAAGTACATCAATGGACATTCGGACGTTGTCCTAGGCGCTTTGATTACAAATTCAGATGAATTAGGAGAAAAACTTTCTTTTATTCAAAACGCAACCGGTGCGGTACCCGGCCCAATGGATTCATTTTTGACCATTCGGGGCATCAAAACACTTCATGTTAGAGTACAAAGGGCGTGCGAAAATGCCGCTATCATTGCCAATCACTTGCAGTCTCACCCCAAAATTAAGAATATCTTTTGGCCCGGACTAGAGACTCACCCCAATCATAAGATTGCGGCCAAACAAATGCGCATGTTTGGAGCAATGATTTCCTTTGACCTTCATGATGATACCTTTCAAGCCGCTAATGCAATCCTTGAAAATACTCATCTCTTTGCCCTTGCGGAATCCCTTGGCGGTGTAGAATCTCTTATCGGACACCCCGCTTCTATGACTCATGCTTCCATCCCTCGCCAAGAAAGAATTGCCGCCGGTCTTAATGATTCTTTGATTCGGTTGAGTGTCGGTATCGAAAATGTAGAAGATTTAATTGCAGACTTGGATCGAGCACTAGGATAATCGACACGAGAGCTGACTAAATGTCCAAATTAAGAAGATCAATTCCGGCACGTTCTAGGATTTTCAGGCCATCTGCATTCCGATATCTTTCGGCGTAAACCACCCGCTTAATCCCTGCTTGAATAATCAACTTTGAGCATTCCATACAGGGTGATGTGGTCACATATAATGTCGCGTCTTCGCTGCTATTATTAGATTTGGCGACTTTCGTAATGGCATTGGCTTCAGCATGAAGTACATAGGCTTTGGTCTTTCCGTGTTCGTCTTCACACACATTCTCAAAGCCTGACGGGGTCCCATTATACCCATCCGAAATAATCATCTTGTCTTTAACCAGCAAGGCACCAACTTGACGCCGTTGACAATAAGAATTCTCCGCCCAAATCGAAGCCATCCGCAAATATCTCTTATCTAATAACTCTTGTTTCTTCATGTTTTCATTTTTCAAAGCCCACCTGGACCTTGACTTAGCTTGCGCAAAAACTATTCCATGACCAAGGCACAATCAGAGTTTGTTATCCTATTTTAATTGATAGAATACCGACCCGCCTGCTGCACCGCAGGCCGGTCTAATGCACCAGCCTACTGTACATCTGACATATTTAACGGGTCTGCACGGATTTCCAACTTGCTTCGCTAATAAAAATGACAAATTTTTACGGATTCAGTCTTCAATATTCAAAAAAATATTCCAAACAAAATGGGAATCTATGTAAAATTAGACAAAATTTACGTAAGTAAATTATCCGTGTAAAATCAACATGTCCTAACGAAAAATCGTTGTGTAAACCTGCCAGCCGTGCAGCAGGCTGGTCTGTTACATCCATGTCATCTGTGTCCCAATCAATTATCTTGCCTACTAAAATTCCATATAGGAATTTGCTGATATACAGACGCACCATCAATACCCAAAACACTCCCCACACTCAAATCACCGCAAGCAAACTACTCACATTCTATTTCCAATGGCACCACCACGCTGACATCAACATCAGGCCACGTCTTAGAAATACCGTCTTCCCCCCGATGCTTTTCTTCGCAGGCTTTATTAATTGAAGAGATAGCCGCTTGGGCATTCCAATTATCGGTATTAATACTAGTGGTCAAAGTGAGCACTTTATCGGCGATAGTGTATTCAAACGGATTATCGGTTGTCACTCCATTCATCACAATGGTCACCACTCCTTTTCCATGAGCATCATCACCTTCGACAGATTTCACCTGTCCCGTAATACCAAGATTTCCGGTCATCTTACCAAAAAAGAAATTAACCAACTTCTCATCGCGCCCCGGATTATCAGAGTTTACGGTTTTAGTATCAATTCTAAAAGAAGTTCCCAACATCAATGCAGACAAAGAAGGAGTACCCGCAACCGTATTAATATCTACGGAATCAAAAGTACCTTTCACGCCCACTCTCTTAGTGGTTTTGTAGGCGGTCCAATTAACTTTCACATCAGAAGACTTAATTTTATACTTGCACGACTTAGCTTTTGATGTTGTTTCTGTATTGGTTGTTGCTTTTTCTTGAGACTTGGTATCTGTTTTACAGGACCAAAAAGACACTGCTGCCATCAATGCAGCTAGTATAAAAATTTTAGATTTCATGCTGTTCAATTTTTTGAAAAAATAAGCTCTCGCAAAGATACTAATTAACTCTATTAAAACAAGTACCCACCCCAAACATAAAACCAAAAGCACTCATTGCGCCCACCACCAAAAGCAGCTTGCTGCGCCCTAAAAGCAACTTGTTGCGCCCCAAAAGCAGCTTGCTGCGCCCCAAAGACCAAAAGCGACGAAGGAGCGCCCCAAAGACCTCCTCATCTCCTCAATCAGGATCAAAAAAATCAGGATTATTCAAAAAAGTAGTATCCGACAACGTCAACAAATAAGCTTTCACCGCTTCTCGCTCATGTGGAGTCATGTCTATCCCGCCTTGGTGTCCCATCAAAGGATCTAAGGTTGAAGAAACTTTCACACCGGTCGCATAAAACTCCAGGACTTCATCCAAAGTCGCAAACCGTCCATCGTGCATATACGGAGCCGTAAATTCAATATTCCGCAAGGTCGGCGTCTTAAATTTGCCAATATCTGCGGGATTATTAGTCACTCTAAACAACCCTTTGTCGCCATCATGAGTCTCATCTAATCCATTGTTATGAAACAAGTTATCCGTAAACAAAATACCGCTGTGACAATGAAAGCAATCCCCCCTTTCGGAATTAAACAAATCAAATCCTTCTTGCTCCAAATCGCTATAAAACACCCCACCGCCAATGACCGCCACCTTATCGGTTTTGGAATTATAAGAAACCATCGTGCGCTCAAATTGGGCGATGGCCTTAACCGTCCGATCCTTAGTGATACCCGACGTTTTGAAGGCCTTGCGGAAAAGCTCTTGGTACGAAGGAATCGCCTTTAGTTTTTCGACCACTTGATCCCAATCTGCGTGCATCTCTAAAGGATCAACCACCGGAAAAGTAGCTTGATCTTCCACACCATTTGCTCGCCCATCCCAAAATAACTTATCCATCCAACCGACATTAATCACGGGCATGGCGTTGCGCTTACCCGATAGCCCGTCAATTCCTATGGAAAACCGGGCCGGATCCGTAAAAGAGCTATTTTGCATATGGCAGTCCGCACAAGATTGAGTGCCATTGCCGGACAACATCGGCTCATAAAATAACTTTCGCCCCAAGGCAATACCTTCCTCCGTCAACGGATTATCCGCCGGAATAACCATCTTGGGAAACAAGTAAGGCAAATCCAAAGTCACCGGAGTCGGCTGATATTCCTGCTCCGCAGGTTTTGCCGGCTCAGGATCCTTGCAACCCCATGCCACCAAAACAACTAAAAAAATAAATGCTAACTTATTCATAATCAATCTTCTAAAAATTTTTATCGCAAAGCCGTTACACCGCTACCCCGTTGGACCGTTACACCGCTATACCGCTACACCGTCCCACGCACCACATCTTCAATCCACTACAGCCGAAAAGACATTATGACCATTGGCCCTTGCAATTTCTTGGGCGGCAGGCTTGTTCATAATTCCAGGCCCCCAACCATCAAAATCATAGTCATTCGGATCATGGAACCATTGATCAATATCCATTCGTATCTCTAAAAATTTCTTTTCTCCATCAATGGTTAAATCAATGGGCTGACTCACATCAAAAGAATAATCTGCTCCAAAAGTAGGTCCCAAGTGAAAAGCATAATTATTAACGGTACAAGTATCATTACCACAATAATACTGCCCTTCAAGCTTCATATAATGGAATTTCCCGGGGCCTAATTGTTCCGGCCAGTACATATTTTGATTCGCCAAGGTATTATCTAGAAAGGTGACTATGTTTTCGGCTTTTTTGATTCCGAAAGTAAAGGTCATAGCCGTATAATGGCCGGCTGCTACATCAGCCGCTTCAATCGTCTTGGTGGCCGGCACATGTATATCCCGCAAATGCGCTTTTTTCAACTCGACAACCGTCCCATCGTCTTTGACTAACGAAATATGGGTCAAATAATACCGTAAATTAAGCAAACTGTAATAATGCCCGACTGCCGTATGATAAATAAGCTCATTTTGGACTGCCTCATCGCTTTTGACGTAAGTCTTAAAATCAATTTGCACATCAGCCGGTTTCGGGTCTTTATCACCACATCCTTGCCACAAAAGCGCCACAAATAGAAACAGAAGACCTGATTTTAATGGAAATTTTAACATTTTTTGGTTTTTTGATTAAAAAAAGTAGTTGATTAGGTATCCCCTGTATTTTGCCAGAAAATGGTCATTTTTTTGTATGCCAAACCTGCGGACACCTAAATAGCTAAATAAAAGAGCATTTCCAAGTGTAAAACAAATATAACCCTTTAACCCAAAGTAGTCAATATAAAAAAAGCTAATATTTATCATTCTTTCCCAACTGACCCAACCCTTTTGGATTTGGGTGGGACTTACTGCGTCACCGCCGATGACTTTAATGGCCATCACGTCTCCGCATGTAGCCAATACACCAATATCTTGGGTCAAAATATCTTTTGCGCAGCTCAAATCAAATGGAACAAGCAAATAGTCACTCAATATGACCACCAATGGCTTTCAGCGGTCAACATCCTCTATACCGACCCTCAAGGCGAAAAATGGTCCGGTTTTGAAGCACTTCAATCCAATAGTCAATTTGAAATCAAGGAGATATCCGATTATCAAAAGAATGAAATAGGTCTTGCGACAAAAATCATCAC
This sequence comes from Saprospiraceae bacterium, assembly GCA_024762995.1. Classification (GTDB taxonomy): domain Bacteria; phylum Bacteroidota; class Bacteroidia; order Chitinophagales; family Saprospiraceae; genus HyVt-613. The sequence goes on from JANTGI010000024.1 coordinate 5,646, forward strand.
CGCCCAATTTAGTGTAAACGTATCAAATGGAAATCAAACAAAACGCATAACCGGTACCTCTACATTTTCCGTAGCTGCCCCGGAGTAAATTGGCAACGTGTAGTTTTATCCAAGACCAACTTAATAAAAAATTAATCTAAATGGGTAGGCAAGTTCCATCAGAATACATTAATATCCCCACTAATTTTGGATTTCACTACCTTACTATGATATAAACTCCTGCTCATACAAATTACTATTTTTTTATACATATAATTAATTACTTATTAATGAATTACAATAATTATTGCACCAAATAGCTAATAATTTAAGAAATACCATAATTAGGGTATTCCCCTTACAAAAGATTGCCTTAACTTTGCTTCGTATTTGATACAACAACAAGTAATAATTTCATGGACATTTTTCCCTATCAAGGGGCTCTGTTTTTTATATGGACAGCCATCCCGGAAAAATGTCTTTAGAGGGACATACTACATTAGTTTGAACATCTAATGTGAGAAGATGTAATCGGTTTTTGGGATGGCCTCTCTCGGTTAAATGAGGGGGGCTTTTTTTTTGCTTTCGCACAAAAATACTTTATGCCCCGAAAATCAATTTCATCGCAACTCGTGATTCCATACTTTTCAAAAAAGACTCTTTTCTGTCTGAATCCTTACACAAATACACAAAAAAGATTTGGTAGATAATTATTTCTTCACGACAATCACCTCGCCGTCGGCCTTTGTCTTCTTCTTCACAAAACTAAATTTTTCGATCTCATCGTCCACGACCAATTGAACTTGGTAAAAACCCGGATCCAAAAATTGCACTTGGATAGGCAATACATTCTTGCCACGAAATACAGGAAACGGTCTTTCGTAAACCGTAAATGTATGATTCTGAATTTCTGTCTTAATCTGATAATCCCCTTCTCCGTTTTTGGCAGACTCAAATTCGACAATGACCACCTTTTCAACTTGCGAATCACTAATCCGTTTTAGAGCGATATTATTGGGTGCATTACTGCAATAGTAGGTCGCTTCAGAATATTGAATCCCGCTCGGCTCACTGGCTTGGGCAACTCGATAATACACCTCATCCGGTGACAACGTCGCATCCAAAAATGTATAAAAGGCCCGTGAAATACTATCTGCGACAGCCACTTTTCCTACGGTCGTAAAATAAACCCCGTCCGTACTCCGCTGAATAAAAAACATTTTGGGGGCATCTCCGGCATGCCAACTTATAATCTTACCGATGGGCAACTCCCCTACTTTGGGTTGAGATGGCTTTGCTTGCGCCAAAAGACTTCCGCCAAATAGCAGAATAGAAAATAAAAACGAAAGTAAAATTTTCATTTGAAAGGTTTTTTTTGATAGCCAAAGATTAAAAAAAATGGCCAAACGGTTTCTAAAAAACTCAAAACGGCTACTTATCATAAGTGCTTACACCATAGAAAAAGTAACTTTTTTTACCCCGAAAAGTTAATGTGGAGCCGTTTTTTACTTAACATATTAATAACAAACACCATACCAAGTAGCCTAACAATACATTTTCGTCAATTTTTATCACAAAAAAAGGTACGAGTTTTGCATACACATTCCTAGTTAATAAAATGATGCTCCTCTAAGAAAATATAAAAACATATTTTCATACATCACTAAAAATCAATATGTTATATTGAGTGAAGTGTGAAAAATAGTTTCTTCTTTTTTGCTTTTAGCTCTTTACTTTCTAAAAAAAAGTAGTTATTTTTGTCACAGACGAAAAAAAAGTGCCTATCCTTCATTTTTTTTGTGTTTTTACAAACTAAATCGGCCTTCATAAACGTCTATAAAGCAAAGAAGTAGGAACTAAAAATCCTCCTTTTTTGTTAAGATAATACCATAACATATTCAAACAATTGCACACCATGAAAAAAAACAATTTTTTTAAACGCCGGAAAAAAGTTTCCGAACGTAAGGATGCCCAAAAAGCGAATGAAACTCAAAGTCAAGACTTCTATGGCAACGGTATAGAAGAAGTACAAGAGTATCATAATCCTTATCTCACGGTAACTGATTTTTTTGATCAAAAAGAGATTGAATCAAAAAATCTACACTAGTTCTTGATTGATCTTCAATCATTTTACGCACTACAACATAACGCTAATCACTGTTTTGATCCCTTCTACAGTGATTAGCGTTTTTTTTATGCCATTTGTTAGGTACTCCAAAGGGAGTAATCCGCCAAAGAAAATCTAACCTGTTTAGGTACTTGCCCAAAACCATTACTTCGACTTTCGTGTTATAAAGATATGAGCAGGATTTTAGCCATTGATTACGGTCTCAAACGCAGTGGTATTGCGGTAACGGACCCGCTACAAATAATTGTCTCTCCATTGACAACCATTCCAACTCCGGAGTTGTTTGGCTTCCTAAAAGATTATTTTGCCAAGGAAGATGTCGAATTGATGGTGATTGGAGAGCCCAAACATGCCGATGGTCAACCAACTTATGTCAGTGACAAAGTCCATGGTTTTGTCCGGTATTTGCAAAAAGAGCTTCCGCAAATCCCCATCGCTTTAGAAGACGAGTCCTTTTCGTCCGCCGAAGCGATGAATACTTTGGTGCGCAGTGGAGCTAAAAAGAAAAAAAGAAGAGAAAAAGGCACTTTGGACAAAATCAGTGCCGCTATCATCTTAGAAAGATACCTTCAACGAATTGGAAAATATTAAACAGTCTAAACAACGAAATATGATTTTGCCAACTTATGTGTACGGACACCCAGTTTTGAAAAAGATTTGTACGCCCATTGAAAGTTTTGATGGCTTGGAAGTCCTTATTGCCAATATGTGGGAGACCATGTATAACGCATCAGGCGTCGGACTTGCCGCCCCTCAAGTGGGAGAAGCGATTAAACTTTTCATTGTGGATTCCAAGCCCATGTTTGAAGAAGGAGAAGAACACAACGGCATCAAAAAAGTATTTATTAACGCTGAAATTTTGGAAGAATACGGTCCAATTGAAAAATTTGAAGAAGGCTGTCTAAGTATTCCCCATCTACGGGGCACCGTAGAACGTCCGTCCTTTATCAAAATAAAGTACTTAGACGAAAATCAAAAAGAACATACCGAAGTCTTTGACGGCATCAATGCCCGTGTCATCCAACACGAATACGATCATATCCTAGGCAAACTTTTTGTCGAAAGACTTAAACCCATCAAAAAAAGACTTTTAGCCAAGAAATTAGATGCCATGAAAAAAGGCAAAGTCGAAGCGGACTACAAACTAAAATTTGCAGCACGTAGGAGATAGTTGGATGAGCGTAGTCGCGGAGACGCCGACCGCACCCCGGCCATCAATAAAGAGTCCCAAAATATTGACCATTACGAAAAACGTTAATACCTTTGCATTGTCGTTCAAACCGGAGTTCGACCAATGATTTGTGATTCAGTTGTCTGCCAAGTACGCTTTTTTTACCGATTTTAGACTTGGTTTCTGAATCCAAAGGTTTAGGCGAACTCAGATTACAATCAACCAATATATGAGAACTTCCCTTATTTTATGGATTATTTGTCTAAGTATATCTTTTGCGAAAGCAGATACCGGAGATAGCTCACACATCCTTTTGCCCACCGATACCGTCATATTAACCATCAATGATGCCCAGCAAAAATTAATTACCCATACCATTGCCGGAAAGCAAACCCTCTATAAGATTAGTCGATTTTATGGGGTTTCCATCGCCAAAATCTTAGCGCTCAATCCGGACAAAACCGAAACAAATCTTTCTATCGGAGATAAATTGACGATTCCGTTGCCCAACAGAGCGATTCGCCGATTCAGAAGTGCCACATTTCATGCAGATAAGTACTTGCCTTTATATTATCGTGTAAAACGCGGAGACACCGTTTATGGCATTGCCAAAAGAGCTTTTAGGATGCCCATTGACACCTTGGCATCACGAAATAACCTTGAAAATGGCATTAGCCCCGGTCAATTACTACATGTCGGATGGATTAGCTTATCCGGTGTCAGCAAGGCCAAAGGCAATCTAAAGCCCAGTCACCCCCTTGCGGGAAAAGTCTATCGAGAGAAACAATTTTTTTTAGCGCAAGCCAAAGGCAAAAAAATCCGCAAGCAGCGCGGTGCGGCATACTGGAAAAAGACCAAATCCAAAGGCACACAGTTATATGCTTTACACAATTACGCCCCGATTGGCTCCGTCATTGAAGTAACCAACCCCATGTCTCAAATGGTGCTTTACGTCAAGGTCATCGGACGCATCAATCCGCGTGTCACTCCGGCCAACACCAAAGTTGTCCTTTCTCCGGCTGCCGCCGGCTATCTCGGAGCTTTGAATGCCAAATTCTATACGGAAATCCGTTATTACCGATAATTTGTAACTGTTTAGCTACAGGACAAAAGTGGCTTGCTTATTATAGTGCGTAACAAATAGTGCGGGAAGTAATATAATTGACTCATTAACCGCATTGAACCTGCCCGTTGCAGGCGGGCCTGCCCCTTGCAGGCGGTCGCCGAAGGACAATTAAACCTCCGAAGGACAATTAAAATTCCCACATTATATCACGCACTCAAATTATTATAATTCTTACTCCGAATCATTACTTTTTAACTAACTTTGCGCGCCTTTAGCCGTAAGGTTTTAAGCTACTTTTTTGCGCAAGCAAGTAATCAAAGAATCGACTCATGCAATACCATGATAACATCTTGACCACTATTGGTGATACGCCTATGGTCAAATTAAATAAAATAGTTAACGACATCCCGGCGCTAGTCCTTGGAAAAGTCGAAACATTTAACCCCGGCCACTCCACAAAAGACCGCATGGCACTCAAAATGATTGAAGATGCCGAAAAAGCCGGATTACTCCAACCCGGTGGCACCATCATCGAAGGTACTTCCGGAAATACCGGCATGGGGCTGGCACTCGCTGCCGTCATCAAAGGTTATAAATGCATTTTTACGACCACAGATAAACAATCAAAAGAAAAAATGGACATCCTAAGGGCTTTGGGTGCGGAAGTCATCGTCTGCCCGACTGCCGTTGACGCATCTGACCCTAGGTCGTACTACTCCGTATCCAAGCGTTTGGGTGAAGAAGTGCCCAATTCTTATTACGTCAATCAATATGACAACCTATCTAATCGCCAAGCCCACTATGAATCCACCGGGCCTGAAATTTGGGAACAAACCGATGGAAAAATCACTCATTTTGTGGTCGGTGTCGGTACCGGGGGGACTATTTCGGGAGTGGCCAAGTACCTGAAAGAAAAAAATCCAAATATCAAAATTTGGGGAATTGACACGTATGGATCCGTATTTAAGAAATACCACGAAACCGGAATTTTTGATGAATCAGAAATTTATCCTTATGTCACTGAAGGTATCGGCGAAGACATTCTTCCGAAAAATGTAGATTTTAGCCTAATTGATCATTTTGAAAAAGTAACCGACAAGGATGGGGCCGTTATGACCCGCCGTTTGGCAAGGGAAGAAGGGCTTTTATTGGGCTATTCCGCCGGGTCGGCCATCGCCGGTCTCAAACAGATGAAAGACCAATTGACCGAAGATGATGTCGTGGTTGTCTTGTTTCATGACCACGGAAGCCGATATATTGGTAAGATTTTTAACGATAATTGGATGCGGGAACGTGGATATTTGGATTCGGAGATTACGGCCGGCGAGTTGATTAATCGAAAAATAAATTCGGAGTTTGTCTCTGTCAAAGCCAATGAAACGCTCGGAGCCGTACTAAAAATAATGCAAGACGCTGATTATTCCCAAATGCCGGTCATGGATGATGCTTACCAAATCATCGGCCTCGTCACAGAAGCAGGGATCCTTTCTAAACTCCTGGAAAACCCCACCGACAACGGGAACCTAGCCGTCCAAGAGATTATGGAAGCAAGTCTCCCCATCGTCCCTGCGGAAACTACATTAACCCAACTAAGCAGATACATGAGTACCAAACAAAAGGCGGTTATCGTACAAGACAAGGCGATGAGTTATCATATGTTGACCTCCTTTGATTTAATACGTTGCCTTTAAAAAAGGGAAAAGCGAGTAGTCATTGGGCAAAATAGGCAAGGTATTGGTAAGATTCTTTGTATATTTTGTACTCGATGAAGCCCAAACTTCGTTAGATGGGGTGTTTGCTAAGTGACCATTGATTGGAAGACCAACAGAAAAAAGAAATTTAGATGAGATTATTGTTTTTGATATTTGTGAGCTATATCCTGTTTCCTGGTTTTGCGGAAGCGCAGGACAAGCATTTCACACAGTTTTATGCATCGCCTTTGACTTTAAATCCGGCCTTGACCGGGTCATCGAATGGAAAGTACCGTGCGGGATTGATTTATCGTTCTCAGTGGAAAGGTGTCTTGGACAATCCCTTTAAGACTTATGCAGGCTCTATTGACCTAAAATTCAGGGTACTACCCAAAAATCCAAATAAAGATTATGTGGGAGCCGGCATTTTATTTTATTCGGACAAGGTGGCCGGAATTGATTTTTCTAATACGCAGATGGCCCTTTCCGGTGCTTACCATAAAAGCTTAGACCCGAGAGATCGGCAATATCTTAGTGTCGGTATTCAGTTAGGATTAACTCAGCGCAACGTCAATATCAGTAAACTAACTTTTCAAGACCAATACAACGGTTTGAATGGTTATACCCTAGCATCTTCAGAAGAATTACCCGAAAATAATTTTGGATATCCGGATTTGTCCGTAGGCATTAATTATACTTCGGCTATTGGCAAAAACAGCCGCTATTTTGTAGGAGGCGCCTTACATCATGCGCTTTCGCCAAAAATTACTTTTTATCGGAGTGGTGACGTGATTGGCAACGCCAGATTATACCGCAAATATTCCGGTCAATTCAGTGCGGATTTGTATCTGGGCAATGACATTTCCATTTTACCACGTTTCCTATTTGCCTTGCAAGGGCCACATATGGAAATCAATGCCGGCTCCAACATTAAGTTTAAATTCAATAGTTATAGCCCGACCTCCTTCCATGTGGGTGCTTGGGCACGTCCGGTGAGAGATGAGCAGTCCAATATATTTTTAGATGCGGTAGTCTTAATGGCCGGCATCGAAATCAACAATCTTGTCATGGGCTTATCGTATGATGCCAATATTTCTGACCTGACCACCTATCGTCAAGGACAAAATGCCTTTGAACTCTCTTTGGTCTTTATCGGAGAATACGAAAACGACGAAGTGATGTGCCCAAAATTTTAAGGTCGTCGGCTATTGCTCCAAGATTTGGGCAGCGTGGTCTTTGGTTTTTACCTTATCAATGATTTTGGTGATTTTACCGTTTTCTATGACAAAGGTGGTACGTTTGATGCCCATATATTCGCGTCCCATAAATTTCTTTAGACCCCAAACACCATAAGCATTGGCTATTTCCTTATCCGTATCGGCAATCAAATGAAACGGTAAAGAATATTTTTCGATAAATTTCTGATGCCGAGCTTCGGGGTCGGGGCTTACGCCCAAAATTTCATAACCGGCCTCCTTCAACTCGCTGTATTCATCCCTTAAATTGCAGGCCTGATTGGTACAACCGGGAGTCATATCTTTGGGATAAAAGTACAATACTAATTTTTTGCCTTTATAATCCGAAAGAGAAATAATCTCTCCATTTTCGTTTTTCCCCTTAAAGTCGGGGGCCTTATCGCCTACTTTTAACTTTTCCATGTTTTTTTTTATTTTGGTAACAGTTTGTTTTTGAAAGAGTTGAGATGCTTACTTCAGCAGTAAAAAAATGGGCATGATTATCTAAGGAACACGCCCAAATCAAAATAAAGGACTATCTTAGCCAAAAGTAATCATAAGCAAAATGAAACGGCCAAATCCCGTCAAAACATTCTTAATTGAGCTTGGTGATTTGTTCTATTTCATAGGACGATTCTTTCGGGAGCTTATGTCCAGACCTTTCGAGTTCAAAGAATTGTTGCGTCAAGCTTATATTATGGGCAACCGTTCTATCGTATTGGTCGGGGTAACAGGATTTATATTGGGCTTAGTTTTTACCTTACAATCCAGGCCGACTTTGGCGGAGTTTGGGGCACAATCGTGGATGCCATCGATGGTCAGCATTTCGATTATCCGGGAAATCGGCCCCGTAATTATCGCCTTAGTCGCCGCAGGAAAAATCAGTTCCGGTATAGGTGCAGAAATTGGCTCTATGCGCGTAACCGAGCAGATAGACGCCATGGAAGTTTCGGGTACTAATCCATTCAAATACTTGGTCGTAACGAGAATTATGGCCACTACACTCATGGTACCATTATTGATTATCTTTGGAGATGCTGTTGCGTTGATTGGCTCCGCATTGGTCGAATACATTAAAGGAAATGTTTCTTTTCAACTATACTTCAACCAAGCTTTTATTGCTTTAAGCTTTTCTGACATCATACCGGCAACCATCAAATCTTTTTTCTTTGGTTTTGCGATAGGACTGGTCGGTAGTTTTAAAGGATATAATTGCAAAAATGGAACGGTTGGCGTAGGGGAAGCATCCAATTCCGCAGTAGTATTTACATCGTTATTGCTATTTTTAATTGACTTTATTGCCGTTTTCTTGACAGACATCTTTACATAAACCTAATCAATATGGAAGCCCAAAAAGAAATTGTCATTGAAATAAAAGACTTATACAAAAGTTTTGGTCAAAACCGGGTGTTAAATGGGTTTAACATGACCATCTACAAAGGGGACTCCATTGTCCTATTAGGCAAGTCCGGGTCCGGCAAATCTGTCATGATTAAATGTCTTGTGGGCTTGATGCAACCTGATAGCGGCTCCATTAAAATCATGGGGGATGATCCTACTAAGCTTTCGCAAAAAGAACTCAACTTACTGCGCTCTAAAATTGGATTTCTATTTCAAGGCAGTGCCCTATATGATTCGATGACGGTTCGTGAAAACCTTGAATTTCCTCTTCGTATTCATCCGGAGTTGCTTGCGCAAAAAGAAACCCGTGTTAAACAAGCATTGGAAAGTGTCGGACTTTTGGACGCCATCGACTTAATGCCAAGTGAACTATCCGGCGGGATGAAAAGAAGAATTGCTTTGGCTCGTGCCATCATGCTCCGACCAAAGATTATTATTTATGATGAGCCTACGACCGGATTGGACCCCATTACTTCCAAAGAGATTACCCTACTCATCCAAAGAATTCAAAAGGAATACGATGCCACCTCCTTAATAATATCCCATGATATTGATTTTGCGAAAGCCATAGCAAGTAGAATAATCATGCTCATCGATGGCATCAATTATGCTAGCGGCACCGCCTTAGAACTCGAAAAATCAACCGACCCTAAAATTAAGGCTTTTTTCAAACAGACCTAGACCACCATGAATAAATCAAATACACAAAAAATAAAACTCAGCCTATTTGTCTTGCTAAGCACGATTTTACTTGTTTTTGCCCTCTATTCTATCGGTAATAAGAAAAATATGTTTATTGAGACCTTCAAAATAAGTTCCGTTTTTAACAATGTCAATGGCTTAATTCTTGGCAATAATGTTCGATTTTCGGGCATTAATGTGGGTACTGTCAAGCACATTCAAATGATCAACGACACTTCGATTTGTGTTGACATGGTCATTGATAAAAAAATCCAGCCCCATATAAAAAAAAATGCGGTGGCCATGATTGGCTCTGATGGATTGGTCGGCAATATGATTGTAAATATTATTCCGGGTCATGGAATCTCGCCTCCTATCGTAGAAGGGGATACAATTGTGTCGTTTAGTAAGATTTCCACCAATGATATGATGACGACACTCAACACAACCAATGAAAATGCGGCGCTTCTCACAGCAGATTTACTAAAAATCACCACGAATATTAATTCGGGAAATGGCACAATTAGCTTATTACTTCGCGACTCCTTGATGGCAAATGACCTAAGATCAACCTTGCTTTCGCTAAAACAAACCGCCAATGAAGCATCAAAAATGGTTTCTTCGCTCAACCAAATCATAGAATCCATCCATTATGAAAATAGTGTTGCCGGCGTCCTACTAAGTGATTCTGTCGCGGCCAATCAAATGGCTCAAACCATTACTTCTTTTGAAAAATCAGGCCAAGGCATTCAAGAAACCATCGCTAAGCTCCGTCAATCCGCCGATAGTGTCCAACATGTCATCACAAATGTCAATAACATGCTTCTGGATGCCCAAAAAGGGGATGGCGCACTCAATTATTTGATTAATGACACCTTATTTACCAAGAATCTAGGAGAAACAGCCAAAAACCTTAAACAAAGCACCATTCTACTCAATCAAGATTTAGAAGCCCTACAACACAATTTCCTATTGCGACGATACTTTAAGAAACTGAAAAAGAAAGAAAAAAAGAAAAAATAACTGTAATGGTTAGGTCGCCTTGTTTTTAGACGGAAAATAGTCATTTTCAGTTACTCAGGTTTCGGCACTTAGAAAAGCCTGTAGTTATTGGGTTATAGCCCAAAAAAGGGTAAAAGCTTGTCAAAGCTTCCCTAAAAAATCTTACCTACTAATCTAACAGCGTTCCAATATCAAGGAAAACAGACAGAAGCCAAAATTTGTAACCCTTTGACCCTTAACCTTTTACCATTCACCAATGCCACAAAACCAAGAATCGGCGACACCGTTATATCGTTATACCGTTACACCGAAGTACCGAAACTTCAGTTATTTAGTTTGCGGGTGTTTCATGTCTTAAAAAATATCCGAACCATATACGTGGGGATGATACTTTGCTTCCCCAACCATTGATAAGAGAGTGAATCAAAAATTTGGCGCACTCCCTCCCCATAGACAACTTGCAATTGACCAAAATTTCCCGCATTTTGGATGCTGATAGGAATTAACGGCTTTTTTTTGGCGAAAGCAGATACAAATCCCTATTTTTTCCGTTTTATCCTATTGAATACCTTATTCCATTATCTAACCGATTAGACATGCGCCGATTACTACTCTTGTTATTGTTTTTTTCTGTCTTAGCTATTGATGTGCACGCACAGCAGGGGGATGTTGAATTTGGGAAAAATCGCGTCCAATACCATCGCCGGTTTGATGAATGGATGAAATATGAGAGTAGGCACTTTGTGACGACTTGGTACGGGACGGGACGCAAAATTGCCGAAACCGCCTCCCTTTTGGCGGAAGCAGATTTGCCCTATATTCAACAATTTTTGGATTATACCCCGCCCGAAAAAATAAGAATTATTGTTTATACCGACTTGTCCGATTTAAAACAAACCAATATCGGGAACGAGGAGCAATTTACCAATACCGCAGGACACACACTCATCCGTGAAAATAAAATTTTCATCTATTTTAATGGTGACCATCAACATTTGCGCAAGCAAATCAGAGAAGGATTAGTCAAGGTCTTTATACAAAATATGATCATTGGCGATAACTGGCAGGAAATGGTACAAAATGCCGCCTTACTCAATCTGCCTGATTGGTATATCGAAGGATTGGCTTCTTTCATTAGTGACGAGTGGACCCCGGAAATGAGCCTTTGGCTCCAAGAAAAACTAGCGAAAGGGGAGAAAACGGATTTCTTTTCCATCGCCCAAAAGTACCCCAAAAAAGGAGGCCAAGCGATGTTTTTTTATCTCAATGCGGTCTATGGCCGAGCAAATTTGAGCAATCTCATCTACTTGACCCGCCTAAACCGTAGCCTAGAGCACGGCATCGTACACGTCTATGGCAACTCTCTGGATGTCATTGCTGCAGAATGGAAGGTCTTTTTTCAAAAACAATTTGATGCCGAAAAAAAAGGTCGCCAAGATTTTAACCCCGACAATCAAATAAAAATCAAAAACAGACATCATGCCCATATCTCAAAAATAAAATATAGCCCGGATGGTCAACAACTTCTTTATGTGCTCAATGAAATCGGCAAGGTAAAAATATTTATTCAAGATTCTAAAACCGGAAAACGAAGACTCATTTTCAAAAAAGGTTTTCGCAATCCTTTTCAGGCAACTGATTACAACTATCCGTGTGTCGCCTGGAAACCGGATGGAAAATCCATCGCCATCGTCTATAAATATCGGGATGTAATCTATTTGGCCAACTATGATGTCTCCTCCAAAAAACTGACCACCGATGAGTTTGCGCCCGGCTTCCAAAATGTACATGCCATTGACTTTGTGGATGGGCATACGATGGTAATTTCCGCTTCGGTAAATGGTTTTACCGATATTTTTCTTTATTACCCATCCAAACGCCAAGCCTCCCGAGTCACTTCAGATATTTGGGATGACTTAGATGTCAAGTTTACTCAAATCCGGGGCCATAAGGGCATTCTCTTTGTTTCCAACCGACCTGACTCTTTGTTGACAGCTAATAAATTAGACTCTATCCTGCCCATTGGAGACTTTGACGTTTTTTATTATAACTTAGACAGTATGGGCAAAGAGTTGGTGCAAATCACCCACACTCCCTATGCCAACGAAAAGTCGCCCATATCCATTGATTCTACATGGATAGGCTACCTAAGTGACCAAACGGGCATCTTCAATCGGGAAGTGGGCTACTTGGAAGACAAAATCGTCGGCTACCATCAAAATTATTTGATGAAAGATGGAGCCCGAATTGAAGTGCCTAAGGATTCGATTATACCCGGCTTAGATACGGCTTTTATAGATTCCTCATGGGTCGAAGCCATCATACGCCCACAGGCAGTGGTCTATCCCACCACTAATTTTAACTATTTTGTGATTGATCAATCATACAAAAATGGGCATCTGGCCAATCTGGTCCTATTTGAAGGCGACTATGTGGTGGCTAAAGATTCACTTTCCTTGGAGCCAAACCATTCCATCACTACATCACAATACCAATTAAACAAATTCAAAAAGCATCCTAACCACCGCACTTCCTCCGCCCCACCCAATGGCATACTCCCTCAACAACAAAGCGATACCATCCCCAAGAAACCAAAGGCGACTTATTATTTTGTGACCCCGTTTGGCGATATGGATACCAAAAGGGTAGCTTCCGACCCTTCTCAACCCAATGCCAAAAAGAAGGCCATCAGCGATATCAGCCTAAATGTGAACCCGGGCCCACAGGCTCCTTTTCAACAATCAAGAATCACCCCAAAGCGAGTTCGATTCCGGATGGATTATTTGACAACCCAAGCGGATAACAACTTACTATTCGGTGGGTTAGATAGCTATGCCGGCACTCCTGAAGAGTTTACCACGCCCCCGCCGGGTATTTTGATGAAAGCGAATTTTAAGGATTTATTTGAAGATTATGAGTTGGAAGCCGGTATGCGTTTTAACTTGACATTCAACCAATTAGAGTACTTTATGCAATATTGGGATCGTAAGCACCGGATGGACCGCCAATATGGAATATACTTGCGCAAACATTCCAAAACCGATAGTGGTTTCAACTTCTTTGTCCCGCATAATATAAAAAATCAAACAGTCATTGCGACATCTCAGTGGCGTTACCCTTTGGATATTTACCGGAGTTTTCGAGCCACTACGACACTGCGATTTGATCGTTTTTTAGAGTCAAGTACAGACTCTATTTCCTTACGCAGTCCCATTATCAAGGAAAAAAGATTCGGGATAAAACTAGCCTATGTTTTTGACAACACTTTGGATGTTTACACAAACATCAAAAATGGCACACGCTATAAAATCTATGCGGAGATTGTCAAAAAATATAATGTGGACTTTGTGGACAAATTTGAGTTCTCCTTAAACAAAGGTTTTATGGGCGTCATCGGTGTTGATGCTCGTCACTATCAAAGACTAATGAAACATAGTGTGTTTGCCAGCCGATTGGCAGCAGCCTCTTCATTTGGCACCGAAAAACTACTCTATATCATGGGCGGTACCACCAACTGGTTGATTCCCCAATACGACCAAGGCACACCTATTCCGTCAGAAAATTATGCTTATCGGACTTTAGCGGCCAGTATGAGGGGCTTTCGCCAAAATATTAGAAACGGGAACTCCTTTATTCTACTCAACAATGAAATTCGTTTACCCATTTTCAGGTATCTGAGTCGTCGTCCTTTGAAATCCACCTTTTTAAATAATATTCAACTTCTCGGTTTTATTGATGCGGGAATTGCTTGGACGGGCAATGACCCGCTCAATCTTGATAACCCATTGAATACCAGAACGATAACCACTACCGACAATACAAATACCCCGATTGTGCATGTAAAAGTCAAGTACTTCCGCGACCCGACTGTATTGGGTTATGGAATAGGGCTGCGCACTTTGTTATTTGGATATTTTGTGCGATTGGACTATGGTTGGGGCGTAGAGACACGAGTAGTTCAAAAACCAAAATTGTACCTTTCCTTAGGAACTGATTTTTAAGCCTTTTTCGATGTGGATTAAAAGTCTTTACTTACCGAAAACAGCAACTGATACTGTTTGGAGTATGCTGAAACTAGAGTAAACCACCTTTCAGTTGGATGGAAGGGTAATCAATTCGTTTCAAAATTCCAATGACCATACAAATGTAACCCCCAAACCCACAAGGAAAACTTGACTTTTGCGAAAGCCCTACAATCGTCCAAGTGTCAATATCACAACCATCTAGTATTCAATATTTTACACAACAAAAAACACACTAACAAAAGACAAAATCTTCTAAAAAAACCAAACCAAAGTCATCTAAAAATCAGAATTATCAGGGCCCGACCGGTGCTTTTGCCCACAATTCACCATGCCACCCAATCAAATGACCAACCTACCCACCATATAACAAGACGGAGCCCCACATATCTATCAAAAAAATGATAAATTTCATTAAGAATCCCAACTTTTTGCTTACCTTTGTAGTTGGTTTGGGGAATACTCGTTATTTCCCATAAAGCCGTAAAAAAAATTAAAACATGTCAAAAGAAGAAGACAAAAAACAGAATTATAGCGCCAATAACATCACTGCTCTTGAAGGGCTCGAAGCCGTAAGAAGACGGCCGGGAATGTACATTGGCACCACAGATATTGACGGATTGCACCACTTGGTTTATGAAGTCGTTGACAACTCTATTGATGAACATTTGGCGGGACATTGTTCCACCATTAATGTAACTATCCACAAGGACGGCAGCCTAAGCGTCGCAGATGACGGACGGGGAATCCCAACCGGAATGCACGACAAATTAGGCAAATCAGCCCTTGAAGTGGTCATGACAGTCTTACATGCCGGGGGTAAGTTTGACAAAGATACCTACAAAGTATCCGGTGGCTTACATGGCGTCGGGGTCAGTTGCGTAAACGCCTTATCCTCCCACCTTAAGGTAGAAGTACACCGAGAAGGGAAAGTTTTCCAACAAGAATACGAAAAAGGCATACCGCTTTATCCGGTAAAAGAAATTGGCAAGTCAGACAAAACAGGGACTAAGGTGACTTTCTATCCGGACCTGTCCATTATGGAAACAGATGAGTTTGTTTATGAGACACTTTCCCACAGATTAAGAGAGCAATCCTATCTCAATAGCGGCTTAAGGATTACCTTGACCGATGAACGTGTGGTTGTCGATGGTCAACCAAAATCCGAAGAGTTTTATTCAGAAGGTGGATTAAGTGAATTTGTGCAGTATCTGGACGAAAACAAAACCGTGATTACGTCCAAGCCGATTCATATCACCGGCAAGGAAGACAATGTAGAAATAGAGGTCGCCCTAGAATACACCACTGCCTACACCGAAAATATTTACTCCTATGTCAATAACATCAATACCAGAAAAGGCGGCACACATGTCAGTGGTTTTAGGCGTGCTTTGACTAGAGTATTCAAAAACTACGGAGAAGATAATGGATTCTTTAAAAAATTAAAATTTAAGGTATCAGGCGAAGACTTTGCAGAAGGCTTGACTGCCATTATTTCTGTAAAGGTCCCTGAACCACAGTTTAAAGGCCAAACCAAAGAAGAATTAGGTAATTCAGAAGTCGTGGGCATCGTATCCCGTGCAGTTGCGGAAAACCTAAAATACTACCTTGAAGAAAACAAAAACGAAGCCAAGCGCATCTTTGACAAGGTAATCATTGCGGCAACGGCCAGGCATGCTGCTCGCAAGGCGCGAGAACTTGTTCAACGCAAAAATATTCTTACC
Source organism: Saprospiraceae bacterium (assembly GCA_024762995.1). Lineage (GTDB taxonomy): Bacteria > Bacteroidota > Bacteroidia > Chitinophagales > Saprospiraceae > HyVt-613. The sequence goes on from JANTGI010000024.1 coordinate 21,746, forward strand.
GGCAGCGGGCTTCCCGGCAAATTATCTGATTGCTCCTCCAAAAATGCCGAAGAATCCGAAATCTATCTTGTTGAGGGAGATTCAGCAGGCGGAACAGCCAAACAAGGTCGTGACCGTATGTTCCAGGCCATCATGCCCTTACGGGGAAAAATCCTGAATGTGGAAAAGGCCATGGAGCATAAGATTTATGAAAATGAAGAAATCAAAAATATCTTCACCGCACTAGGTGTCAGCATCGAAGAGAAAGAAGGCCAAAGAGTCCTAAACACAGAAAAACTCCGTTATCACAAGACCATCATCATGTGTGATGCCGATGTAGATGGCAGCCATATTGAGACCTTGTTATTGACTTTTTTCTTCCGTTACATGAAAACCTTGATTGAAAATGGCTACATTTATATTGCAGCACCACCGCTTTATAGAGTCTCCAAAGGAAAACAATTTCAGTATTGCTGGGATGAAGAAGATCGCAAAGCAGCCGTTGACCGACTAGGAAAAGGCAAAGATGATAGCGTAAAAATTCAACGATACAAAGGTCTAGGTGAGATGAACGCCGAGCAATTATGGGAAACCACCATGGATCCCGATACCCGTATTCTCAAACGGGTGACCATCCAAGATGCCATTGAAGCAGACCGCACATTTACGATGCTCATGGGCGAAGAAGTGCCCCCGCGAAGAGAATTTATTGAAGACAATGCCCAATATGCTAATATTGATGTTTAAAGGACGCAATGGGAGTTTATCTCCTCTATTTTATATTGGGAGTTAACAGTAATGTATTTTGTTTGCTATTCAAACAAATCCGATTAATCCTATAAATCCATGTTCTAATACGTATTTCTGTTCTTTTTTTTGATAAGGGATGGGGCAAAACCCGATTGTGACATATCTAATTGCATCAACAAGTCACTCTTCCAAACTTCCGTCAGTAGCAGACAAATAGTTTTTGGGACAAAAATTTGCACATTATTATACAGTTACCTAGAAATAAGGTACGTATATATCTTGTTAATTTGGTATATACCCCTTTTTTACGTACCTTTGCCCCAACCCCGGAAACGAAACCAAATTTTCAAAGGAGATTTTTGTCACTTTTGACCGATTTTTCGTTAACGCTTAGCGGCACTCACACAACCGCAACCTATGAAACTCATGCCCATTTTCATTGCCATGCTCTGCTTGGCACCATCCTTCGCTTTCTCCCAAACCGAAAAAGTACTACGTAGCGATTTAGATAAAGCAACTAAAAATCTAACTGATGAACAGCTTGCCCGACTCATCAATTACGCTTTTAAGCTTCAAGAAGAACCTACCGTAAAAAAAAGAAAAGCCCGAAAACCGAAAGCCGTCGTCGTTTGGACCAATTCCAAATATGAACTCAACAATATCACCAAAGGCAACATCCTATTCCTCCCTTTCAAACACACAAACTTCTCCGACATTCCCTATGTCATTGATGACATCAAATCTAACTGCGATTGTGTAACTGTCCAAAAACCTACGGAGCCTTTACTCAAAAACGAGTCCTACACACTGATGCTCAGTATTGATACCAACAAAATAAAAGACAATAAAGGCATCACCATCCTTATTTATGACAATTCATCTCCTTCCGGAAAGACTTATCTTTTTGTGAATGTAGATATTTTGGAGCAGGCAACCGCGCAACACTAAGCACCCCGTGGCAAAGTCCTTAATTACTTGGCTTTTACTATAGAAAATCCTACTTTTGCACACGCAAATCGGTGCTTTCTATGAATAAAAAACATGTGGTCTATTTACTCTCCGGATCAAATATTGGAGATCGTGCTTCCTTTTTGTGGTTTGCCATCTACCGGATTAGCCAACATATTGGGACGATTACCCGGGTCTCGGCTATTTATGAAACAGAACCCTGGGGGGTAAAAAACCAACCTCCTTATTTTAATCAAGCCATCCAAATCAAAACCCATCTCTCCCCTTCCGAGCTCCTTATAGCACTAAAAAATATAGAAAAAGATGCCGGGCGACTGCCGGACACCCATATGCAGCCTAGAGTCTTGGATATTGACATCTTACTTTATGATGACCTTCAACTCCAATCAGACCATCTCAAAATCCCTCATCCACAATTAATCAACCGAAACTTTGCCATTTTCCCCTTAGCCGAAATCGCCCCAGATTTAGTCCACCCTAGTCTGCAAGAAACCATCTCCCTGCTTGCGCAAAAAACAGGAGATTCCCTTACGGTAAAAAAGGCTTACTAAGATTCCACTTTACGCCCACATAACAGCTCATTTACAGGATACAATACCCATTTTGAGCACATTCTAATCGTAATTTTGGTTAACAAACCTTTAAATACCCCTTCATTTCTCTTAATCTTTGTTAAATACCAAGTATCAAAACCCATCTACCCCTATATTTGTCAATAAAAATCAGAAACCATGATGACTCAAAAAATCCAAAGCAAACTACTCATCCTCAGTACGCTCATCCTTTTTTCTCTAAGTGCCTGTGCCCCCAAAATGAGTGTATTCACTAAAACATTATACGAAGAAAACGGATGGTCCGACAGCGACCTAAGCCACATCCAATTTTATCTGTCGGATGACATTGTTCTGCGTCGTTCCCTCTCCAAAGGAGAGTCTAAAATCACTTCCGGAAAAATCAGAATGATAAATGGACAACGCGTGGAAGAAGTCATCTTTGAACGCGGCACACCCGGTGTCTTTATCAAACGCAAAAAATCCAATCACTTTGCCGTCGCTTTCGAAGACGGGGATGACACCAAATATCTTGTTTTTGGCCCAAACAATTCTACCGCAGGAGATTATTCCCTATTGGCCATGAAATGGAAAGGCCGAAAAGGCATCATCAACTACGACAACAAAAAATGGAAAACCTATAACAATGGGAGTGTAGCCAAATTGCTTGTAGATCTAAAAAAGATTAATCAAGTATCTGTCAAAAAGCATAAAGTTGGCGGTAGAAAAGTGAATTAACAAAAAAATTCTAATCAGCTATTTTCGTAACTATTCAGCTCTGCCCATAGGTTTTGGTGTAAAATGCCCTATTTGCAGCTGTTTCCGCCCCAAAATTTAGCAAATAGTACGCTTTTCTAGTGCCATTACCACAAAGAAAAGGCTTCCGCCTTTTCACAAATCTAACCTTGGAAAGCTATAAAAATTACAAGCCAAAATCCCTAGTACATACATAAAAAAAGGTCGCATCTCTTTTGACGCGACCCAAACAACAAATTATAATCCCATGAACATATATCGTCGATCCCTTTCGGGAATTCTTTTTAAATTAGGAGTAAGCTAAATCCCTTCTTAAATAGCTTACTCCTGAAAGGATTATTTAAATCCCATGAACATATCCAAAAAACAATTCCTAACACTTTTGAAAAGAATGTGTATTTCCTTTTGATGATACAAAGATAATGTCAATACCTATGCAGGCAAATAACAATGTGTTTGTATTGTGAAGTTTTTTTCTCTACTTTTCATCTACAACTAGCTCTTTTTCAACTTCTTATGAGAAAATTTTGTGAAAAAATGTCGCATCTCTTTAGATGCGACATTAACAACAAATTATAATCCCATGAACATATCTTAAGTTCGCCTACAAAACGGTTTCCCGTAAAAAATTATTACTAATTCGGCGACTATTTGTCAATCTTTATGTTAATACTGTCTTAATCCCTACAACTCCACCCAACCCATCTATTAACCTTTGAAGTGTATTTAGGAGATAGTTACTTCCCTTCTAAAATAACTATCTCGCTAAATATCCCATGAACATATCCAAAAGAAACAAACTTTAAATTTCACTTCTGAATTGTTGCTTATTTCCTTTTACGTTACAAATATGGGGGCATATTCAATGTAGAAAAATAACATATTAGTTTTTTTGTGAAGAATTTTTTCTTACTTTAACCCTACAAATAAACATAATAGTTTGATTTACAATTATTTATATGATTTTAAAAGTGAATTACAATACACTTAACTTCCTATTATTTTATTCTAAAAATCGTCATTTTTTTCACAACCACCTAGCAATAACCTTTCTCAAAACTTTTTCCCTATAAAAAGCAGGGCTGACATACCCCGTCCCATTAGTATCCCGGAGCAGAAAGACTCTAAGTTGACTCATGACTATAATCGGCAACAAACTATGGAAAAAATCTGTGTATACCTACCTTCCTTCGGGCAGTAGGCAGGTCTGCGGGAAAAAATCTGCGTATATCTGCGGGAATTCTTTTTGAACATCTAAGACTCCCAAACTCCAAACTCCTTTCCTGTAAGTCCAGCTTACCAATCTCTCCGCAAGCCTACCTAATCGGAAGGCAGGCTACGAGCTTAGCAATCTGGTGAAGTTACCTTCTAAACTCCCTAACTAAAATCTGTGTACACCTACCCTCCTTCGGGCAACAGGCACGTCTGCGGGAAAAATCTACGTGTTTCTGCGAAAAAAAAACCACCCATTCAAAAAGAAAAAGAATCCTCTAGGTTCTTAGACAACCATTCCATTTGCGGCAACGCAGGAGAGAGAATAAGCGGATATTGCGTCAAATCAAGGATAGAATCATTACGCTGAAACATTTTTTCCAAATCAAAGGTCAACTTAATCTCCTTCCCTGAGCTTGTTATTTCAAAATCATTAGACAATGTTACTTCCTTATACATCTTATCTTGAACGATATTTATACTAAACACCGATGTATCTCCATCATCATACTGGCCGCTTACATTTTCAAAGATATAGCTAAAATATTGACCGGAATATCGCTCTGCGACGCCCAACGGATTGCTTTCTGCAAAGTCTTTCGGGGCTTGGCTATTCTCTTCGTGAGAAACACCCAACCCAAACCTTATTCCTTTATAAACACCTAGCGGAACTCGATAATAGACTTTTATCCAGCCTTTGTCCGCCGAACTTGCATCATCCTGTATATCGGCAATATTTAAATACGTAATATCTTCCAAGGTAACGGCATCCGTACCATTCTCGGTAATCAATGAAATATCCGAAAGAAAAAATCCTAGTTCGTCAAACTTAATCTCCCCTGCTGATGGGTACGCATAAGACTCGCCGGCAATGAAAGGCTCTTGACCAAATACCGTTTTTATGGATAAAGTCACGCTGGATGTAGGACCCACAGGTGCCTCCTTCCTACATGATGTACATGATAGGAAAGTACTAAAAATCACAACCATTAGTAACAACCGACGCATTTAGCCTTTTTTTTCCGAATTAATACTTTTTTTGGTAGCGATTATTGTACCAAACTAAGAGCAGATGAACTGTTATTAACTAATTCCTGAGATATTTCCGATTTTGGAGCATGCCAGTCCACGGTTTCGAGCCATTTTGTTATGTTTATGGCGATTTTCATCTTATAATCCGTGCCTTTCGACAATAAATAACTTGGATTATACACCATATCAACCCCTTTCCTTTCCCCCATCACTTCAAAGGTATCAATCTTATAATTAGCCGCTGAAGTATCCGTCACCACAATCCATCGCTGCTGGAGATATGTTTTCGGCGCTCTCCACATCGTCTCCACACCCAAACCCAAAGGATGATTTTCCGAAAGGGAATCGGGTATCACTCGCTCTTGCAAGCTATCCAACCCAATACCGAGTGACACCTTACGGAAAATCCCCCCGCCTTTGATGGAGCCCAAATCATAACTCAAGACATCATGCTTAATCAACGATACATTCTCCGAAACTAACACCTTCTCCGGCTCATTAGCCCCGCCATAAATCCAGTATTCACTAGAATCCTTTACATCAATCCACATGTCAGAATCATCCTGCACTTCCAGATGAGTCAAAAAAAAGGAAAACGAATTAATCTTATACACATGCCCGCCTGCGTCCGTATAATAATTAACATACGAAAATGACGTGCTGTCATTGGCCTTATAATTCACCAAAAGCTTCAAATTAGGATACGTGCAGCAGCAATCCTTATCTGCCGAAACGTCAAAATTAAGCGCATTGGGGTCCAAGCAACCTTCCTTCTGCTCGTAACACCCCGCAAGCAACAATAGAAAAATAAAAAGAATCCAGTTAGTTTGACTACTCATTTTTGTTTATTGGCTTTGTACTCTGCTTGATATTTTTTGGTTTCCTTCTTGATGAGCTGCTTCACTTGCGATGAAAAATCCTTGTTTAGCATCCAATTCAAATAATTTCTATCATGATATAACGTCTTACCGACAAGTTTCCCCGCATTCACACCAAAATTAAACACTAGATTGCCATCTTTATCATATTTCAATCGCTGAGTTGCATCAGCGGTTGACAAATCATTGGTAAATTCATGCAAAGCAGCAGCATCCCGAACCACCGGATTAGGCAGGCGCTGTCCGTCTTCGTCAATCCATTCCTTGCCTTCGTACATATCCAACTGCCCATTAAATACATCAATCGTCGCCCGCACATCCGCCAGCGCATCATGCGCATTCTCTATCTCCTTACCCTGATAATACCTCAACGCCGCCCGCAATGTCCTCGGCTCCATCTTATAAAAAATCCGCTGCATGTCCAATAGCCTTCGGTTACTAATATCAAATTCATAGCCCGCTCTCGCAAATTCTTCCATCAACATCGGCACATCAAAACGATTAGAATTATACCCCGCCAAATCTGCATCTCCAATAAAATCATAAAGCTCTTGGGCCACTTGCGCAAAAGTGGGTTTATTTCTCAATTGCTCCGGGCCGATACCATGCACCGCAAAAGCTTCTTCCGCAATAGGCACACCGGGATTGATGAGCAGCATTTTTTCTTCCGGCTCTTGCTTCCCTTTAGCATACTTTATCAAGGCGATTTGCAAGATTCTATCTCTGATGATATTCAGTCCGGTGGATTCAATATCAAAAAACACAAGGTCGCGGTCCAATTCTAATCCAATCATTTTCGTTTTCTTTAAGTAGGTGATGAGCCATCCAAATCCTACTTTTTTAGGGCAGGATTGGAAAACTCTGTTTTAATATTTCCGTCAGGAAGGCCGATTTTAAGGATAACATCGATGCTTTCCAAGGATTTCTCCAATTTTTTTGCTTTTTCGTGTCCCATTGCCATCATTGCCGTCGCCAAAGCATCGGCCGTCATACAATTTTCCGCAAGGACAGAAGCAGATAAGATGGTATTCCTTTCGGAAAAACCCGTTTTCGGATTGATGGTATGACTAAATTTTTGACCATTCACTTCATAAAAATTTCGATAATTTCCCGACGTCGCCATCGCTCGATTATCTAATTCGACCACCGTATTATAAGCATCTATCCCGGCGCCTTCCTTGGGGATAGAGATGCCGACCGTCCATTTTTGGTCATTCGGCTTGCGCCCAAAAGCACGATTTTCGCCACCTATCTCCACAAAATAACGCTCCACCCCATGCTCATCAAACCATGCGGCTACCACATCGACTCCATACCCTTTCGCCAAAGCACTAAAATCCAATTGCACATGTGGTGTAAGCCTAAAAATCGTATCTCCCCGCCGGCGCAATTGATCAAACCCCACCATCTGCAACAAAGAATCCACCACCATCGAATCCACTTCTTCCACCGGCCGATGCCCCTTGTAGCCAAACCCCCAATAATTGACCAAAGGCATGACCGTCGGATCAAAATAGCCTTCCGTTAGGCTATATATTTCTTTAGCTTTCGCAAAATTATCCCAAAAATAATGGTGCGTAGCGGCAATAACAACGGTATCTGAAGGATTAGCATTAAACTGAGAAATGGTCGAAGAAGGGATATAGGTCGATACTTCGGCATTGAGCGCAAGCATCAAGGAATCCACCGCTTTCTTGACGACGGACGGCGCAGGCTGCCCAAAATAACTAATATGATAGGTCGTCCCCATCGTCTTTCCGCTGATTTGTTTTTTGGTCTCCATCTGATTACACCCCGCAAAAGACATCAACATTGCCAAAGAAAACATGCTCATTGCCAAAAAAAATAATCGCTCCCGGATAAATGAGCACACCCTAAAAACAACCATATTAACCACTCTGTTTAATGTTATCCCAACCCTACGGATTCCTAATAAACTACCCAAGTTTCGATGGTTAAAATCATCCATGTTCATTGGGTGACAAGTTAGATACAAGGCAGACCGAAACTTAAATAACTGATTATCAATTAATTCAGTTTAACAACTTAACGGTTGAACGGTTGAACCAAATTAAAAAAAATTTGACGAATAAGCGAACAATCGACTTTTTAAAACCAACACAACCATCAAAATTCAAGGCTCCACATCGCCGCCACTACACCGTAAATCCCAACCCCTGCAATACCTCCCAATACTTCGGAAAAGATTTTTTGACGACGGACGGATTTTCAATTTGCAGGCTACTTTTGGTCGCCAACATCGCCAATGCCATCGCCATACGGTGATCTTCATAAGTCGCAAATGTCGGAACCTGCGCCAAATCCAATACACCATTTACTGTATAAAATGTCTTTTTGGAGTGGGGAGAAAACTTTGGCGGAAGCTGCCTAAAAGAAATACCCACTTTCTTTAATTCCGTTTGAAGTGCATGAATACGGTCTGTTTCTTTAATTTTCAAAGTTTCTAAACCCGTAAAAAAACCTGTCTTCCCCGCAATGGCCGCCATCACAATCACTGTCTGTGCCAAATCCGGAAATTCCAAAAAATCAATATCCAACAAATCTTCTTCTCCCGTCTCCTCCTTAAATATCCGTAATCCCCCATCTACATATTCATGCCCCACTCCAAATTTTGACGCAAGGCCCGCTATCGCCTGATCTCCTTGCAAGCTGTCTTCATACAATCTCGGCAAAAACAAATCCACTTCATCAACCCCTACTGAAATACCCAAAAAGTAGGATGCCGCCGACCAATCACTTTCTACTTCAAAAATATTTTCTGCACTACCGGACTCCTTTGGCACCGGTGGACGATAGCTTCCCAACTTGACATAAATCGCTCCTTCCCCTTCTTCTACCTCCGCCCCAAATTGTCGCATCAAATCCATCGTCATCTTCAAATAAGACGAAGAAACCATCTTCCCTTCCGGCTCTAGTATCAAGCCTTTCGGCAAATAAGGCCCCACCAACAACAAGGCTGACAAAAATTGAGAACTCATCCCCGCATAAATTCTAACACGCTGATTATCAATAAATTGCGGAGCATTTATACACAAAGGCGGAAAGCCTTCTTCTCCTAAATAGTCAATATCAGCCCCTATTTGCCGTAAGGCTTCCACCAAGGGGCCAATCGGACGTTGCCGCATCCGAGCGGACCCTGTCAAGATTTGACTCCCCGCTTTGGTCGCCAAAAAAGCCGTCAAAAACCGAAATGTAGTTCCTGCATGACCGACATTAAACTCCGTTTTCCCCTGTGCAAATTCATGCAAAATTTGGTCCATCGTCTCCGTATCCTGCGCATCAGACAAATGACCAATCGGAAAAGACACACCACTCAAAGCCCGAATAATCAACACTCGGTTACTAATGCTTTTGGAAGCCGGAAGACCGACCACGCCCTTGAGTCGGGTACCGGAAAAAGAAATCGTTTTTGTCTGCACCATCCGGCAAAAATAAGGTTTTTATTTGAACTGCTTATGTTAAGACAATCATGTGTATAGCAGATTGCACCTTTTTCAAGATTTACGTCAATTCAAGCTCCATAGGAGCGACATCTTTGTAGCCCGCAACGAAGTGGCGGGATAAAAGCATAACTAAACTGCAAGTCATAGCAAGCTATGTTGGAAAA
>JANTGI010000025.1 GCA_024762995.1 Saprospiraceae bacterium
CATCCGGATAGGCAAGGGATATTGCGTAAGCGATGCAAGAAAAGGTGGGTCTTTGGAAAATTGTGATAGACCCAAGGCGGCGTAATGGAGTCCGCGGCATCGACCCGAATGATGGCCAAACAATACGCCAATTCAATCGGATTTTGGGCAGCTATGGTACCCACATCTGCTTGCGCACAAATTTTTCCTGCAAATTGTTGCCGAATCAAGTCCACTAGATCCACCGGCTCTTCCGAAAAATTCAAGTAATCAAAAAAGCCCGCAAAGCCCACCTGCTTGCGCAAAAGTCCGAATAAAATAGTCTGAAACGCCCCATCCAGTTTCCGAAACGCTTCGATTTCATCTTGAAATATTATTTGCGAAAGCAAGGAGTCCGACAAGGGATTATTTAATTCTACGGATAGCATTTTATAATCCTTGATGAGTCGGTGATAGGGCTTTTTGGGGAAGAGCAAGGGCGACCAATATAGGGTATCGATTAGCTTTAAATCATTGAAAATCTGTAAGTTATGCTTTTTCTTGAGTGCCGGCCAATCATGTTGTACTATATTGTGTCCGGCAATAAAACGTCCATTTTGTAAAAACTCGACCAGTTTTTTTGGTGAAGAATGATTGATTTGCATCTGTCCGCAGACCGCCCCGACTTGGGCGATTTCATCGGAATTATTTATTTCTAAATCAAAAAATACTACGGTATCCATCCTTGCGGTCTTGTGTGGTGGTAAGGGACACGCCCAAAATAACTGTCCATTTTATGCCACTTCTTTTGTGATTATACGGCGTTGTTCATCACTCAGGTAGTCGGGTTACCATCGCTCTTCTCGCCTTGTCTAATCTCAAAATAATCTCGCCTAATTACGGACATTTATTCTGATTGTTTCCCTAAATGTAGCAGTCTTGGGGGAGAATTCCAAAAATATGGATGGTTTTCTACGACCAGATTAATTGATTCGGGCTGTTTGTGGGTGGTAGGTGGCTTTTGGCGTTTCACTCCCACATTTGATTGGGGACGTTCTTCACACCCCAAATCCACCTTTTTGTAAGAACTTTTTCCCCTATATTTGCATCTGAAAAAATAATCAATCTCGACATGAATCATAAACAAATTTTAGCGAAAGCGAAAAAATGGACACAAGCACCTTTTGACGAAAGTACCCAAAAGGAAATCCAACAATTAATAGATGCCAACGATATTAAAGAACTCAACGAAAGATTTTATAAAAATTTGGAGTTTGGTACCGGCGGAATGCGGGGAATCATGGGCGCCGGAGTCAATCGCATCAACAAATATACACTCGGTAAAAACACTCAAGGGCTTTCCAATTACTTGAAAAAAGCGTTTCCTAAAAAGAAGCTGAAAGTGGTCATCGCCTTTGATTGTCGTCATAATTCTAAGGAATTTGCGCAAGAAGTCGCCAATGTTTTTACGGCAAATGGCATCAAGGTTTATCTATTTGAAGACTTACGTCCTACTCCGGAATTGTCTTTTGCCGTAAGGCATCTAGGCTGTGATGTGGGCATTGTTTTGACGGCTTCCCATAATCCGCCGGAGTACAATGGATATAAGGTGTATTTTAATGACGGCGCACAGATAGTTCCGCCCCAAGACGGGGATATTATCAAGGAAATCAACGCTTTAGACTTTAAAGATATAAAATTTGATGGCAACAAAAAGTTGGTGGAAGTCATCGGTAAAAAGGTGGATAATGCCTTCATCCAGGCTTCTGTTGCCAATGGTACTTTTCCATCCACAAAAGGCAGAAATAATCTAAAAATCGTTTTTACTTCATTGCACGGAACGTCCATTACAATCATCCCCGATGCGCTCAAAGCAGGTGGATACAAGGACGTGCATATTGTCGAAGAGCAACGAGTACCCGATGGGGATTTTCCGACGGTGGCATCTCCCAATCCGGAAGAACCGGCAGCGTTGAAAATGGCGTTAGACCTTGCGGAAAAAGTCAAAGCGGATATTGTCATCGGTACTGACCCGGATTCTGATAGAATTGGTATTGCCGTGCGGGATAGCGACCAAAAAATGAAGTTGCTCAATGGCAATCAAACGATGGTTTTAATGACTGATTTCTTGCTCAAGAAGTGGAAAGAAGCCGGTAAATTAAACGGTAAGCAGTTTGTGGGATCGACGATTGTTTCTACTCCGTTGGTCAATGATATTGCAGCGGCATATGGTGTGGAAACCAAGGTTGGATTGACGGGATTTAAGTGGATTGCGAAGATGATTCGGGATGCGGAAGGTAAGCAAGAATTTATCGGTGGTGGTGAAGAGAGTTTTGGGTATTTAGTGGGTGATTTTGTGAGGGATAAAGATGCGGTGACGGCTTCATTATTGGCTTGTGAGATTGCGGCTTCCGCCAAAGCGTCCGGTAGTTCGATGTATGAAGAATTACTTCAAATTTATGTGGATCATAAGTTCTATAAAGAGCATTTGATTTCTGTTGTTAAGAAAGGAATTACGGGTGCGGCTGAAATTAAGCAGATGATGGCCGATATGCGTAAGAAGCCGATTACCAAGATTTTGGGTGATAAAGTGGAATATTTGTATGATTATCAGTCGTCGGTTTGCACCAATCTATTGACGGGTAAAAAGACCAAAATCAGCGTCCCCAAATCAAATGTCTTGATTTATCAAACGGAGCATGGGATTCGGGTGGCCGCTCGTCCAAGTGGCACAGAGCCTAAGATTAAGTTTTATTTCAGCGTCCGGCAGCCGCTTGCGCAAAAAGCAGATGCGAAGTATGTGGAAGTGATTTTGGATGGTATGATTCAGTTGATTATTGATGAGCTGAAGTTGTAAAGGGTATAGCGGAAGGCAAGCTCACAAGTATTTCAGAGTGGGCGCAATAGGAGTTCTATTACACATTTGCGGTCTTTTTGATTAGAGATGGAGCCAAAACCCGATTGCGCCCTTTCAAAGTTTATTTCTGATTCATAATATCTTCAATTTCATCCGCAAGGATTGGAATATCCGCCATTAAGTCCACGGGGCCATGGTCGGTAATGAGTAGGTCGTTTTCCAAGCGGATGCCCAGGTTTTCTTCGGGGATATAGATTCCCGGTTCACAAGTAAATACATTGCCTTCCATGAAAGGGTCATAGCGGTTGGCTAAGTCATGTACATCTAATCCCATGTGATGGGAAGTGCCGTGCATGAAATACTTTTTGTAGGCGGGTTTGTCGGGGTTTTGATTTTTGATGTCCGCTTTGGAGATGAGTTTGAGTCCGAGTAACTCACTTTCCATGATTTTGCCTACTTCTTTGTGGTATTCGGTGAGCGTATTGCCGGGAACGAGCATTTGTTTGGCTTCGTTCATGACTCTAAGCACGGCGTTGTAAACGTCTTTTTGGCGCTTTGTAAATTTTCCGCTAACGGGAATGCAACGCGTCAAGTCAGATGCATAATTGGCATATTCGGCACCAAAATCCATTAAGATGACATCGCCGGCCTTACACTCTTTATTATTTTCGACGTAGTGCAAGACGCAGGCACTGCCCCCGCTGGCGATGATGGGGTAGTAGGCGTGGTCGTTGGCCCGATTGCGGATAAATTCACCGATAATCTCTGCTTCAATTTCATATTCCATGACACCGGGCTTGACAAATTTCATTACTTTTAAAAGTGCCTTATGGGTGATGTTAATGGCTTCTTTGATGACTTCCACTTCGTATGAAGACTTGATGGGCGCCAGTTTTTTCATGATGGTTTGGGAGCGATGATACTTGTGTCCGGGGTATTTTTTTTGTAACTCCAGTGTTTTGCGTTGGTCTCGGGTCATGACTTCGGAGACAAAACGGTCATTCTCATTGCCATTGACATAAATTCTTTTGGCGAGTAGAATCATTTCGTGTAGGATGCTGTCCATTTCACTTAGCCAAAAGACCTTGTCGATACCGGATATTTCCCGAGCTTCTTCTTTAGTATATTTGTGCCCTTCCCAGATGGCAATGTGTTCGCTGGTTTCTTTGACAAAAAGGACTTCTTCAAATCCTTCTTTGGGGCATTTTGGAAACAAAACCAATACGCTCTCTTCTTGATCTATCCCCGAAAGATAGAAAAAATCTGAATTTTGCCGAAAGGGAAAGAATAAATCTCCATTTCTCGGCATCTGATCATTAGAGTGAAAAATGGCGATAGAACTACGCAACATTTTGGAGGTAAAGCGTGCTCTGTTTAATTTAAAAAGCTCAGGATTTAATGGTTTATATTTCATTTTCTATGATGTCTAGGCATGATTCCTTTCGGAAAAAAATTTCGAGGGTCGAATGTAAGCAGGATTTTCGGATAAATGCAAATTTTCTTGGAATAAATATGGTGTAAAGTCTTTGTATGATTCATTTTGGAGGGAAACCTTCTGTTTTTGTCTTGGACTTTGGAGACGGTGTGGATGTGAAACGGGATGGTGGCGGGGAATAGTTCTCTTGGCCAATATAGCCAAGGCACAGGTGGTATTCAAAAAATACTCTACACCGGCAAGGGCGCTAAGCAATTATGGCAAAACAAGAATGGCGCAATTTTCGTTACAGGAGCTATCTATTTATGGTAACTATTTAGGTACCCGCAGGTTTTTGCCATAAAATGCCCTTTTTGCGCCTGCCTGCCCTTGCAGGCCTGTTTTTGCCCAAATTTTCTCACGTAGCCCAGCTACGCATCAAAAATTTGGTCGTCAACATCCACAAAAATGACTATTTTCTGTCTAAAAACCGGAGTACCTAAACAGTTACTTTATGAACTCATTAAAATGCATGACTTTCGATGAAAAAATACACTTTTTTACTACTGATAGCTCTAGGCTTGGTTGCCTGTGACCCAAAGGATGTCCAAAAAACCATGGAAATATTAACGTCTTCTTCTGAATTGACGCAAGGTGAAGCGGGAGCCGGCTTAAAGGAAGCTTTGAATTTGGGCGTAAGCCATGGCACTAGTCTACTTTCGGCGAAAGACGGTTTTTTTAAAAGTCAATATAAAATTCTACTGCCACCGGATGCTCAAAAAGTAGCTAACAAATTACAAAATGTACCGGGTTTTACGAAAGTAGAAGATGTCATCCTGGAAAAGATAAATCGGGGTGCTGAAGATGCCGCCAAGAAAGCCAAACCGATTTTTGTGGCGGCCATTAAGCAGATGACATTTCAGGATGCCTTTGATATATTGATGGGTGGCGATGATGCGGCCACTAAATATTTGAAGAAAGCAACTTACAATCAGTTGTATAAGGAGTTTAATCCGGTGATTATCAATTCTTTAGATAAGTATCAAGCACGCAAATATTGGGGCGATGCCGTGAACACTTACAATAGTATTCCGTTTATAAGCAACAAGGCCAACCCTGACTTGGATGGCTATGTCACCGAGCAAGCCTTGAAAAGTTTGTTTTTGATGGTACAAAAAGAAGAGTACGATATCAGAAAAAATAAAGCAAAACGAGTGAGTGACCTACTGAAAAAGGTCTTCGCAAAGCAGGATAAATAACTCAAGTACGGTACAGCGGTACAGCGGTGTAACGGTGTAACGGGCAACCAAAACTAGAGAAGGTGAAACCTGCCTGCTGTAGGCAGGGGCAAAGGGTTACGAATAGATGCAAGGCAAGGCCTGTAGCGTCGACATACACAAAAATAGTTACAAAAAAACGGTTCATTGGCGGCGATACGCGAAAATAAATGGAGTCGATACATTACCTTAGCCTTAGCGATTTTGGTGATAGGGGTGGTTATCTATTTTTTGGGTAGTATCTTGGTGTATGTGGTGATTGCGTGGATATTGTCTTTGATTGGGCGGCCGGTGACCCAATTTTTGCTCAAGAAGTTACGATTTAATCGCCTAAAAAGTGGTTCGACCCTCGCGGCGGTGGTTGTTTTGGTCTTATTCTTTGCGCTCTTTTGGGCGATGACGGCTCTATTTTCCCCGATGCTTATTGAGCAGGCTACGGTGTTGACCAAGTTAAACACGACCAATATTACTGAGGCGCTGGCGGTACCGCTTGCGCAAATAGATAATTGGTTGGTAAAAATGAATATTTTTCATCCGGGTCAGACGATCGTCCACGAATTTGAAGGCGACATTCGTCAATTTTTGGCTCCGGCTCAGATAGGGCGATTTTTTGGCTCCATTGTATCCATAGCGACCAATTTGATTTTTGGGATTTTTGCGGTGACCTTCATTTTGTTTTTCTTTTTGAAAGAAGATGGCTTGGTCTTGGGGTTTTTGCATGCCGTTACACCTGCCAAGTATGACGACAATGTGACCAATGCGGTCGAAAAACTAACTACTTTGTTGTCCCGTTATTTTTTGGGAATTAGTGCGCAAGTATTGACCATTACGACTATTGTGAGTATTGGATTGAGCTTGTTGGGGGTAGAAAATGCTTTTTTAATCGGGATATTTGCGGCTTTGATCAATGTGATACCTTATTTGGGGCCGCTGTTGGGGGCCATCTTTGGGATGTTTATTGTTATTTCGACGGGGATGGAAGCTGATTTTTATACAGAGACGGTGCCGAAGCTGTGGCGAGTTGCGATTATCTTTGGAGTGGTTCAGATGGTTGATAACTTTGTTTTGCAGCCTTATATCTTTTCCAAGAGCGTTTTGGCCCATCCTTTGGAAATATTTATGGTCATCTTGATTGGGGGCAAATTAGGAGGGATATTCGGGATGATTGTGGCGATTCCGGTTTATTCGGTGCTTCGAGTGGTGGCTCATGTGTTTTTGAGTGAGTTTGAAGTGGTGCAGCGGTTGACGACGAGGATGGATGAGATTGATTGAGGGGAGGAGGTCTTTGGTGCGCTCCCTGCGGTCGCTTTTGGTCTTTGGGGCGCAGCAAGCTGCTTTTGGGGGGCCATACGTGGTCGCAGCAAGCTGCTTTTGGTTTTAGGTCGCAACAAGTTGCTTTTAGTTTAGGGCGCAGCAAGCTGCTTTTGGTTTAGGTTGCAACAAGTTGCTTTTGGTTAGGTCGCAGCAAGCTGCTTTTGGTTTTTGTGGTTGTAATAAGTTGCTTTTTTTTGTGCGCCTGTGGCGCTTTTTTTTAACCTGCCTGCATCGGGCAAGTTTTACAATTGAATCTGCCCGTTGTAGGTGGGTGCCGAAGGCAAATGAACAGATGAACATGTTAAAATCCTTACATTTTGTCATGCACTCAAATCAAAAGGACTTAGCTCTTGGATAATACAAAAAACATCCTTATCTTTGCACTCCCTTAAAATTAGAAAGGAATATGAGCACCCAAGTCGAGCATGTTATACCCATTCAGGGGCTTGGAATTGGGCTTCATGAATTTGATTTTAAGTTGGAACCAAAGTTCTTTGCTCAGTTTGATGATTCTTTAGTTAATGGTGAATTTGATGTGCATTTGGTGATTGATAAGCAATCTACCTTATTGTACATGGATTTGACCTTTGAAGGGGTAGAAAAAACAGTCTGTGATCGGTGTTTGACGGAGATTGACCTTCCGGAAAAAGGGGAGGCGATGTTGGTCGTTAAATTTGATGAAGACGAGCGGGTTGAAGGAGATATTATTTTTATCCATCCAGGTACTCCTGTTTTTGATGTGGCTCCGTTTATGCATGAAGCGATTTCTGTGGCTTTGCCCATCGTGAAAAGATGTGAAGATACCGAGTCGTGTGATGCCAAAATAGCGGCCTACCTTTCGCCGGAAGGTGAAGAAACTAAAGAATCAGCACCAGAGAATGATATTTGGTCAGAATTAAAAAAATTAAAACCTGAATAAGGTTAAACTTGTCACCTTTTTGGGGCACATTAAATATTTGAGTTATGGCACATCCTAAGTCAAGGATTTCTAAGCAACGTAAGCGCAAAAGAAGAACCCATTACAAGGCTTCTACTCCGCAAGTAGCAACTTGTCCTACTACCGGCGAAAAGCACCTTTATCATCACTCTTACTGGGTAGGTAGTGATTTGTATTATAAAGGTCAAATAGTCATTAAGGGAGACGAAGAATAAAAAGAGTAATTACTCAGACATCCGCAGGTTTTTGCGATAAAATGCATATTTTCTGCCTAAAAACAGGGGGAATCTGAGTACTTACTAGAAACCACCGGGTTTTCTTGCGAAAAAATAAATTAGCTCCGAGTCTTTAATGACTTTGGGGCTTTTTTTGCTTGATGGCAATTGGTGAGATTATCTTGTTTATGTTTAAATTTGCCCTGTAAATAACCAATCATACCATGAAAAAAGTCATTAATACCCCAAATGCCCCCTTACCGGTAGGCCCTTATAGTCAGGCTATTTCTTTTGGAAATATCGCCTTTGTTTCCGGTCAGGTACCTATCAATCCGGAAACCAACGAATTGGTCAGAGATACCATCGAAAATGAAACGACCCAAGTGCTTAAAAATATCGGGGCTATTCTCAAAGAAATGAACGCTTCTTTTGATAATGTCTTAAAAGTATCCGTTTTTGTCAAAGATATGGGGCAATATGCGCAGATTAATGAGGTTTATGCCCGGTTTTTTTCAGGAGAAGCTCCTCCGGCCAGAGAGTTGGTCGAAGTGGCTAGGCTTCCGCTGGATGTGAATATTGAGATGTCGGTGATTGTGGGAGTTTAAGGTGGCACCAGATTGCTAAGCTCGTAGTCTGCCTGCCGATTAGGTAGGCTTGCGGAGAGATTGGTAAGCTGGACTTGCAGGAAGAGCGTCGTTTGAAAAATTTTCCCGCAGATGTTCGCAGATATTCACCGCAGATGTTCGCAGATTTTTTCCGCAGATGTTCGCAGATTTTTCCGCAGATGTTCGCAGATTTTGGCTATTTTTGTCACTGGGTGTTTGGGAGCCTGCCTGCCTACCGCTTCGCTTGTAAGGCGTCAGGCAGGTTTAGAAGTTGAAAGAGTATGGCGGGCGCCGCAGGCAAATGAACGCCCACCGGGCAAATGAACGTCCGCAGGACAAATGAACGCCGCAGGCAAATGAACGCCCGCAGGGCAAGTTGAACGCCCACAGGGCAAAAAGAACGTCCGCAGGACAACCAAAAAAAGTTTAAATGAAAAATGTTTTATCGGCTGTACAGCCAACAGGGGACTTGCACATCGGTAATTATTTTGGGGCGATTCAAAATTGGGTGCGGCTTCAGGATGAATACAATTGTACCTATGGGGTAGTGGATTATCACTCGATGACGGCTCCTTATCAAGCGGATAAATTGCGGGAGAATACCTGGAAGATGGTTTTTCAATTATTGGCGACGGGGGTGAAGCCGGAAAATCTGTTTATTCAGTCTTTGATACCGGAACATACGGAGTTGTCGTGGATATTGAGTTGTGTCACTTCTTATGGAGAGATGACTCGGATGACCCAATTTAAAGATAAGTCGGAGCAGATTGCGGGGAAGGATAAAAGTGCTTTTATATCGGCGGGTTTATTTATGTATCCTGTTTTGCAGGCGGCGGATATTTTGATGTATCGTGCGGATTATGTGCCCGTTGGGAAGGATCAAGAGCAGCATTTGGAGCTTTCGCGAAATATAGCGCAGCGGTTTAATCACCAATTTGGGCGGGAGTATTTTGCGCATCCGGAGCCTTTGTTTACAGCTACCCCAAAAATTATGTCCACCGCCGAACCGACCAAAAAAATGTCCAAAAGCCTTGGCGAAAAGCATTATATCAATGTTTTTGGGGAGGAAGCTCGTGTACGCAAACAAATCCGCAGCGCCGTCACCGATGCCGGAGATACCCCGGATGGCACAATGAGTCCCGGTGTGAAAAATCTTTTTGAGATTCTCAAGGCATGTGAAGCGACAGAAGTTTATGACTCGTTGATGCAAGATTTTAAGAATGGAACGCTGCGATACGGTGACTTAAAGCCGGCGGTGGCGGATGTTTTAGTTGGGGTCTTGAATCCCATTCGTGAACGCTATCAAGAGATTTTGGGCAACCGAAAAGCAACCAAAGAATTGATTACCGCTTCTTCTTGGGAGATTCGTAAGAGAGCTCAAAAGACCTTAAAGGAAGTGCGGTCTATTGTGGGATTGCCTAAGCTTCGGTATTAATGGGTTGTTTTTTCCTGTATTCGACTAAATACTTGGGTTGAAGAAAATGTAATTGTTTAGGTACTCGCTAGTAGAGACCTAGTCTGGCTTGTATTTTTGCATCAAAAAATCGTCTAAATCCAGATTGGCCATAGGATAGGATGTATAGCCAAAGTCATGATAATCCCAAGTCGAAAGTTGTTTCTGCCTTTCAGCAAAAGACAAGCGAAACTTGGGTAAAGCTAATCCTATTTTTTGTCCACTAACTTAATACATTGGTTGTTTGAGGCAGTGTCGTTCTCGTTGTCTAAATTCTTTGGGGGTTAATCCCATTGTTTCTTTGAATTTTCGATTAAAATAGGAAAGGTTGTTAAATCCACTTTCATAACATACCTGGGCAATAGTCATTTTGGAAGAAAGAAGAATGCGACCGGCATGGTGTACTCTGATTTCATTGACAAAGGTGGTAAATGTTTTTTCTGCGTGTTGTTTGAAGAATCGGTAAAAAGAAGCATCAGAAAGGTGAATAAGGGCTGCGACATCATGGATATTTATTCTTTTTGTGTAATGCTCAAATACGTAATCATAGACTTTTTTCATGCGACCAAGGTTGGATTCACTGATTTTTAGGGCATATTCATCGGAGCAAATGGAGGTATATTGATTGTGTTTTGATAATGTATTCAACAGTTTTAATAATAAAATGAGTTTTTTTAGCCCCTTAGCATGGGTTAATTTTTTGATGATTTTGATGGCTTTTTCTTTGGTTTTACCGTGAAATTCTAATCCGGTTTTTGCCAATTCTAAGAGATGAACTATTTGAGCATACTCGGGATTGATATTGATTTCATTTCCTAAATAGTTTTTATCGAATTGAATGACAATTTGGGTGCATTGCATGTTGGTGACAAATCCATGGGGTAGGTTTTCACCAAAAATGACCAAATCATCTTCAAAATAGTCGGCTATTTGATTGCCTACAAATCTCCTTCCTCTGCTTTGAGATGTATAGCAGATTTCGATTTCGGTATGATAATGCCAAGCTTTGCTGAGCAGTGGCCGGCTGTCCCTGACTATTTCTCTAATTAGAAAAGTACGATTAATTATTTCATGTTCCGGCTTCATTGATATGACATTTTTGTAAAAACTGCGCTAAGCGATTAAAAGAAATGGGCAATCATGAAAAAAGTGCATTATTAGCTCCAAATCACCCAGATTATGTAGTTGTTAAAAAATTATGGGGTAAATATACATAAAAATGATAGAATAGTATTAGTTTCTACTAGTTTTGTGCAAACTTACGGGGGCGATTTCCTTGTAATATTGCAATGTGAAAGTGGCGCAGATGTTTAATGAACGGTTGTCTTACTAAAAATAATTCTTGTTGGAAAGGGATTTTAACCGGGTTGATATCTGGCAGTTTCACCATTTTAAAACAAAAACTTAAGCATATGAAAAATTTCAGATTTATTAAACTTTTGGGCTTGTCATTATTGATGTATTTTAGTGTGATGGGCGTCAACTTTGGGCAAGGAAGTATTTCGGGTACAGTGACCGATGAAGATGGTATTCCATTGATTGGAGCGAGTGTATATGTACAGAATACTTCGACAGGTACGATTACAGACATGGATGGTAAGTATCAATTTAATCTTGATGAAGGTAAACATGTCATTATCGCCTCTTACATCGGCAATGCGACTCAGTCTCAGGAGGTCACTGTCGTGAATGGACAAAATGTAGTTGCGGATTTTGTATTGGGACAAGATAATATGTCTTTGGATGAAGTAGTGGTCACCGGTACTTTTGGTAGTCGTTCTCAAAAGGAGTCTCCAATCTCTATGACTTACTTGAACTCGGCACAAATTGAAGCTCTTGCGACCAATTCACAAGCGGATATTTTACGGACTGTACCCGGTATCACCGCTGAAGGTGGTGGGGGTGAAGTCGCTTCTAATATTTTTGTACGGGGGCTGCCTTCCGGTGGTCAGTACCAATTTACTCCGTTGGAAGTCGATGGTATGCCGGTGCTTAGTACTTTTGGCTTGAACTCCTCTGCTCATGACGTGTATTTCCGGACGGATATGGGCATTCGTAACTTAGAATTTATTCGTGGTGGGTCTTCTACTTTATTTGGAGCAGGTTCCGTTGCCGGAATAATCAACTATACTAGTGTGGTAGGTTCAGAAACGCCCAAGAGCAAGGTTGCTTATGAATGGGGTAATGGTGGTCGTTCCAAGATGGATTTTGTGACTTCCGGACCGGCAGCTAAAAATTTGTTTTATGCGGTATCCGGTTTTTACCGTTATGATGATGGACCTTTAGAGACTGGTCTTCCGACAAGGGGGTATCAACTCCGTGGTAATTTGCGAAAGCTATTCAATGATGGTAAAAGTTCTTTTACTTTTTATACCCAATACATTGACGACAATGTGCAATTTTATCTTCCTTATCCTTTAGATAATTCGGGGGCGAAACCGGTTAGACCTATTGGTAACGACGGAGAAGAAATTTTTACCTTGTTGACATCACAAGCCACTGACTTTTCTTTTGACACGCCTAATGGCGTATTTGAGACACCAATTTCTAATGGTGTGATTACCAAAGGAGGGTTTGCCATGTTTGATTTAAATCATTCTTTTGGCAACGATTGGAGATTACATACAAAAGTAAAAGCGGCCAAGTATGACCATTGGTTTAATCTATTTTTAGATGGTGACGGCGCTCATAATACGCCTGAATCACAATCGGATTATCTAGCAGATAGGTCGTTGCCGACAAATGCTACTTTCGTCTATACTGATAGTGGTCAAGAAATGAAAAGTACGGACTTGTTATTTGAGAATCGTGTCTTAGACCGTCAAAGACCGATGGAAGAAATGGTCGGAGAATTGAATTTAACAAAGTCTTATAACGGGCATAATATCACTGTCGGTACTTTTATGTCAGATACCAAAGCAGAAGACAATAACTGGATTTGGAGTTATTTGGGTGATTTCTCTAATTCCCCACGGATGGTTTCTTTGACTTATACAGATAGCCTCAACAATGAAGTGGATTATACTTCAGGTGGGTACATCAATGGTTCCGGACGGCAAACATCTAACAAAGTACTTCAAAGTATCAAGACAGCAGTCTATGCAGCGGATGAAATGACCTTTGATCAATGGGTGGTCGATTTAGGTGTTCGTTGGGAACGTGCAGCGGGTATCTTGAGTCTTGAGAAAGGCGTTGGATCTAATAACTTCAATAAAGGCACCGTCTCTGCTTCTGATTTTGCGGTAGCAGGTGGTGTATTGTATAAGATGAATACAACGACCAATCTATATGCCAACTTATCAAAAGGATATTTCTTCCCTGAGTTAAGGGGCGTTAAGTTTTCTTCTCCGGGTAATCCGCAGACTTATAAGACGGAAGGGGTTATGCAAGGAGAATTGGGGGCAAAAGTTGGTAATTCCAAACTGTCCGCTACAGGTGCCTTGTTTTTTGTGGCTTTAAGTGATAGAAGAAGTGTAGATTTTGTCAATGATGGTCAAGGTGGTGTCAAAGAAGAAGTACAAGTACAAAGTACTCAAACGATGGGTTTGGAAACGAGCTTGAGCTACAAAATAGCTAAATGGCTTACCGGGTATGGTAATTTTACTTACCAAGACCACAAATTTACGAAAGTAGAAAGAAAGCCGGAACAAGTGGGCAATAAACTAAGACGTCAGCCTAATGTATTGGGTATGGTCGGAATTAATTACGATCAAAGAGGAATTGATTTTGATTTGTCTGCTAACTTTTCCGGGAAGAAGTTTGCTAATGATGCCAACACTGTAGAGTTGGATGGATATAATATTGTTAGGATGGCAGCCGGTTATAAAATTGGCCTAGGCGACAAACAAAGCTTGAGATTAGGTTTCTCTGTATTTAATTTGTTGAATACGGTAGGTGTCACGGAAGGTTCTCCAAGACAAGGCAATTCACAAGTGGCCGGTGGCGATTATTTTGTAGGTCGTCCCATACTTCCTAGGAGAGTATTTTTGAATGCACGATTTGAATTTTAGTTGAAGTGATTAAGCAAGGATTAAGGATATTTCCTTATCCTTGCTTTTTGTAACGATTTGGGTACTCGCAGGATCTGCTATCAAGCCTGATGTGGTGTCTTTTGCAGGAGTACCTAAATGGTTACATGCTATTATAGCTGTTTAGCTACCTTTGTTTTGGCATAAAATAATTAATTGTGGATAGGGAATTTTTGAGCAATCAAGCAAAAAGTATTTTAAGAGCTAATTGGCGAGATGGTTTTACGATACCTACCGGTAAATTATACCCTTTTCAGTGGAATTGGGATTCCGGATTTGTGAGTATTGGTTTGGGACATTATACGATTGAAAAGGCTATCTTAGAAATCGGAACATTGTTTTCGGGGCAATGGGCTAATGGCATGGTGCCCCATATCTTGTTTCATAGTGAAAAAGAAAAGTCTTATTTTCCTAATTATGATTTTTGGGAATCCCAAGTGAACCCGGGCGCACCTGATAAGCCTAAATCTTCCGGCATCACTCAGCCACCGGTACATGGTTTTGTGTTGGAGAATTTATTACAACTTCATCCCGATAATGAACGGCTTCACCGCTTTATTAAGAAATATTTTTCAAAAATACTTGCCTATCATCGTTTTTTATACCAATATAGAGACCCGGAAAGGGAAGGGCTTATCTTTATCTATCACCCTTGGGAATCCGGTCGTGACAATTCTCCTATCTGGGATGAGTCGCTTGATCGAATTGAGATAGATTATAATCAGCTTCCACCGTACCAAAGGCGAGATACAAGTGTCGCCAACGCTTCAGAACGGCCGACTTCATATCAATATGACCGCTATGTCTATTTGCTCCAGTTGGGCAAAAAATACCGGTATGACGGGCCTGAAATCTACCAAGAAAGCCCTTTTTTGGTACAAGACAACATGATGAATGCCATTTTGATAAAGTCTAATGAGAGTTTGATTCGCTTGGGCAAGCGATTCGGCTTGAATACAAAAGAAGTGGAAGAATGGCAACAACAAAGTAAAAGGGTCTTTGACCAAAAATTATGGGAGGAGTCTTTAGGTACTTATACGTCTTATGATCTTAGAGGCAATAAGCGTATGAAGTATAAAGAAATAGGTGGCATCGTATCATTGTTTGCTTCCATTCCCAATAAAGAAAAAGCTAAACGGATAAATGACTATTTGATGTCTTTGCATGATCGCGGTTATTATTTGTGTCCGAGTTTCGATCCGGATAGCTCCTTGTTTGATTCCAAAAGATATTGGCGCGGACCGATTTGGCCCCAAATGAATTGGATGATTTATAAGGGATTATTGAATTATGACTATCATGAAACGGCATCTATTGTTCGTGGTGATATTTTGGAGTTAGTATCGAAATTAGGGTTTTATGAATATTTTGAATCTAGGAAAAGTGACATTGAAACCATCTCAAAAGGATATGGTGGCGGTAATTTTTCTTGGACAGCCTCAACAATTTTTGATTTA
Organism: Saprospiraceae bacterium; assembly: GCA_024762995.1. GTDB lineage: Bacteria > Bacteroidota > Bacteroidia > Chitinophagales > Saprospiraceae > HyVt-613. The sequence continues at coordinate 15,516 of JANTGI010000025.1, forward strand.
ATCTCTGTAAAATGAATTATATAGACTTTTTGGTTATTGGTTTTTATATTGTTGGTCTTTTGATGTTGGGTCGATTATTTCGTGACAATAAATCCGGACAAGATTATTTTTTAGGAGGCAAAAGTTTTGGATGGTTTCCATTGTCTTTAAGTACTGCTGCGACGCAGCTCTCTGCGATTAGTTTTATTTCTGCACCTGCATTTGTAGGCATGAAAGAAGGGGGAGGTATGAAATGGTTGACCTTTGAATTTGCAGTTCCGTTGGCGATGATATTCTTGATGGTATTTTTGATACCACCAATGTATAAATTAGGCATCGTCAGTGTTTATGAATATTTAGAAAGGCGATTTGACAAGTCGTCAAGAATGTTGATCAGTATTGTTTTTCAGATTAGCCGTGCATTTGGTACGAGTGTGATGGTATATACTGTCGCCTTGATACTGATGAGTGTGATGAGCATCCCTATGTGGCAGACCATAGCGATAATAGGCGTAGTGACATTGATATACTCCTATCAAGGCGGCATGAAAGCCGTTGTGTACGGAGACATGATTCAGATGATAGTATTGTTTATAGGAATGATTGTGATATTTTTTGTAGGATTAAATTATTTAGGCGGGTGGGATGAGTTTGTCACCAAAGTAGATACCAAAAGGTTGATGGCAGTTGATTTTAATTCTTGGGGCTTTTCAAAAGGGGATGAGTTTGGCTTTTTTCCTATGGTAATCGGTGGTTTTTTCTTATATGTTTCTTACTATGGCACAGACCAAAGCCAAGTGCAAAGACTGTTTTCTGCAAAGGATTTAGATACCGTCAATAAGACCTTATTGAGTAACGGGTTGATGCGATTTCCGATTACTTTATTTTATAGTGTCATGGGGTTAATCATTGGGACTTATGTGTTTTCTACACCCGAATTTTTTGCCAAAATACCTGCTGACAAACCCGATTTGATGATTCCCATATTTATTAGGGATTACTTGCCCCATGGGGTGATTGGCGTCTTGATGATAGCAATTTTGTCTGCTGCGATGTCTTCTTTAAGTTCAGCGATTAATTCATTAAGTGCAGCAAGCGTCGAAGATATATTTAATAGAAACAAAAAACTGACAGACGGTCAGTATATGAAATTATCTCGTTGGACTTCATTCTTTTGGGGGATTGTTGTATTGATATTGGCGTTCTTTACCGGAGATATTGCCAAGACGGTTATTGAAGCCATCAACAAGGTCGGCTCGGTTTTTTACGGACCTATTTTGGCGACCTTTATTTCGGCAATAGCTATCAAAAAGGTACATTCTTTAGGGGCTAATGTAGGCTTGTTGGCAGGTGTATTAGTCAATGTGTATTTGTGGTTGTTTGTTCCGGAAATATTTTGGTTTTGGTGGAATGCTTTTGGTGCTGTCGTGACCTTGGCGATAGGTTATTTGGTCAGTCTGGTTATTCCGGGAGAAAGCCATGGTACCACCGGTATTAAAGATTTATTCAGTCGGATAGAACTAGATAAGCCCAAAGTGTTGATTTTATTTGCTTTTTTCATTTTAATTGTATTAGTTAGTATGAGCGTACCCAATTGGATATAGATGAGCATACTGATAGCACCTGACAAATTCAAATTTTCGTTGACCGCTCAAGAAGTGTGTCAATGGATAGGTCGTGGGATTCATGCGGTTGATCAAGACCAAGACTTGATATTTCATCCTTTGGCGGATGGGGGCGACGGGACTTTGGATGTGTTGGCGGCACAGCTGTCTCTTGAGCGGGTGGTCTGTACGGTCAAAGATCCTTTGTTTCGGGATATGTCGGCTTATTATTATTTTTCCGAAAGGGAGAATCGAGCGTATATTGAGCTAGCCATTGCATCGGGTGTGGCTTTGCTTGCGCCAAAAGAGCAAAATCCATTATTGACCACGACTTTCGGAACGGGGCAGTTGATTAAACAGGCCGTCGATCAAGGTGCTCAACAAATTTTTCTTTTTGTGGGCGGAAGTGCGACCAATGATGCGGGCATAGGTATTGCGGCAGCGTTGGGGTATCGGTTTTATGATCGTGATGGCATCTTATTGACTCCTTGCGGAAAAAGTTTGTCCCTTATCGAACGCATTGACCGCTCTGACGTGGATGCCAAAATTGACTCGGTGGATTTTCAGGTGCTGACCGATGTAAATAATGTATTGTACGGGCCACAGGGAGCTGCCGCTGTTTATGCCGAGCAGAAAGGAGCAAGTCCGGCCGAAATAAAAGAGTTAGAAGTAGGATTACAACATTTTGCGGCATTGGTGTGGCGTATTTTCGGAAGGAAAATTGACCAAATACCCGGTGGTGGCGCAGCCGGTGGCGTGGGAGCCGGGATGGTCGGGATATTGGGCGCGCAGATTCAAAGTGGTATAGATAAGATTTTTGAGTGGACACGGTTTCCCGAAATTATTAAAAATGTAGATTGGGTCATCAGTGGTGAAGGCCGAATAGATGATCAAACCTTATCCGGAAAAGTGGTTAGCCAAGTCGCTCAATTGGCCCAAGCAGCCGGCAAACCACTGGTATTATTTGTCGGTAAGGATGAGTTGTCCGATGAAGGTCGAAAACAGCTCGCTGCCCAAAAAATAATCTCCGTCTTCGACCATGCCAAAGACCTAGATGATGCCATGCAAAATGCCGGCCCAATCTTAAAACAACTGGCGCAGGATTTTTTTAGTCAACTTTAGTTCCTATGGGCGTATCATTAATCGGCTTCGAGTTGTTAAAGATGGCAAACGTTAAAAAAAAACAATACTTCGCTTTGGAAGTATTGTCTTTATTTCACCTGCTGTGAATTATTGGTAATTTTAATAATTACCTATTCGGGGCAGCAAGTTGCTTGTTCAATGCAGCAATCCGGCTGGCAGGTTTGGCTGGTGGTGTTTTTTGCCGTAAGGCCGGCTAGTAGAAGAGTTAAAGCAACTCCTGCAATCCATTTAAATGATTTCATGATATTGAATTTTGGTGAAAAAAATTATTTTTTGTCAGCGTACACAGTAATGCTTACAATACCGTTTTCGCTTTCACGATATTTTTTGACTTCATCGGGTGTAATGTATTGCAGTAAAAGGCTGTCCGGCAATTCGATGGGTCTTTCTGTCAAAATGGTTGTATTTTGAAATCCAGCTTTTTCAATAGCACCGATGTATTCCTTTTTTGTCAAAGCTCCTGAAATACAATTGGCGTAAAGTGTTGCCGCTTTTTTAATACCTTCCGGAAGGTCTCCGCTAAGGACGATGTCCGAAATACTAAAATGTCCATTGGGTTGGAGTACTCGATGGACTTCTTTATAGGCTTGTACTTTGTCGGGAACTAAATTCATGACGCAATTACTTACAACAACGTCGATGGAATCAGAAGAAATGGGCATGTTTTCTATTTCTCCTAAAACAAATTCTACATTTTTATAATCAAGTTTATGTTTGTTTTCATTGGCTTTGTCAATCATGGCTTTGGTCATATCAATACCGATAACTTTGCCTGAAGGCCCAACCACGCTTCGGGCGACAAAGGTATCATTTCCCGCTCCGGAGCCAAGATCAAGTACGGTGTCTCCTTCTTTAATTTTTGCATATTCTGTGGGGAGTCCGCAGCCCAATCCAAAGTCTGCTTGTTGGTCATAGCCATCTATTCCTTCATAGCTTTCGCTAAAATTCATTTCGTTTTCGGGTGTGCAGCAGGATGGCGCGCAGCAACCGGAATTGGACTGAATCGCTGCTGTATAAGTTGCCTTCACTAAATCTTTAATCTTTTTTGTCATCTTTTCTTTTTTATTGTGATTGATCGCCTTATAGACGAAGGAAAGAAAAAAAGACGCAAATAATTAGGATGGATGCATTATTACGTTAGCATTTTCTAGGTTTGTTCACCAGCAAATCATAGTCAGTGATATTACCATAAGGGTCAGTAGAAATTTCGCAGCATTGCATTAGCAAATCTTTGAGCATCACTCGACCCCGTTGTACTCTCGATTTGGCTGCTGAATAGGAAATGCCTAATTGTTCAGCTAGTTCTTTTTGGGAGATATTTTTAATTTCCGAAAGAAGGAGGGCTTCTTTATACTTTTCCGGAAGTAAATCAATCATCGGTTCTATGCATATACTAAATTCCGAAGTGAGATTTTTATCTTCAGGTTGATGTTCCGGGATTTCATCTTTAGAAAATTGAATTTTATTTTTTCGAAAGTACGTAACTATCTCATTTCTAGTGATTTGATATATCCAAGAGATGAGTTTGTCTTGGTTTTTCAGGTTGCCTATATTAGAAAACACTTTAACAAATACATCTTGAATAATATCTTTTGACAGTTCTTTATCCTTGATTTTGGAGTCCACAAAACGATATAATTGTTCATTTAACTCTTGCCAGACGGGTATTAATTCTTCTTTTTTCATGTTCTTCTGTTTCTTTGTTTCTGATAGACGTAGATTATTGAAAAAAGATGCAAATTATTTTAAAATCCAAAATAGGCACGAGCATTTTTATAGCAAATATTTTCCACAATAGTCCCAAGCCAAGGAATATCGTTTGGCAATAATCCTTGTTCCACATCTGTTCCTATTAGATTGCAAAGAATGCGCCTGAAATATTCATGCCTTGGAAAAGATAGGAAGCTTCGACTATCCGTAAGCATTCCCACAAATTGGCTCAATAGCCCAAGGTTGGAAAGGGTATTTAGTTGCTTTTCTATGCCGTCCTTTTGGTCGAGAAACCACCATGCGGCACCCCATTGAATTTTGCCGGCAGAAGAACCATCATTGTAATTGCCAATCATGGTTGCAAATAATTCGTTATCTCGTGGGTTGAGATTATAAAGGATGGTTTGGGTGAGTTTGTTTTCTTTGTCAAGGCTATCCAGAAAATGTACAAGACCTTCAGCTTGCGCAAAATCACCAATGCTATCACATCCTACATCGGCGCCAACATGGGTCAATAGTCGAGTGTTGGTATCACGAATTGCCCCCAAATGCAATTGCATCGTCCAACCTTTTTTGTGATACATTTTGGCAAGATGATAGAGCATAGCAGACTGAAAATCAATGACTTCTGACGGGGAAAGTGGTTGATTACCTTTTCGTTTTTGAAGGGTACGGTCGAGATTCGTTGCCGAAAAGTCCGTGGCGAATAGTTGGCCCAAGCCATGGTCTGCCAGTCTGCAACCAAGGGAATGGAAATAATCTATTCGGTCTTGAAGTGCAGCTAGTAATTGGTCAAATGCAGAAATATCACATTGGACGACGGCTTCTAATTTTTCAAGTAATATTAAAAATTCCGGATTATTGATGACTATGAATTTATCCGGTCTGAAAGTAGGAAACATTTTTAAGGAGTCACTGGATTGGTTTTGTTCTTTGTGCCATCTTAGGTCATCGGTCGGTAAATCTGTGGTGCAAATCCATTCGACATTCATTTTCTTCAGCAGGCCTTTGGCGAAAAACTCAGGCTTTTGTAAGTCTTGCTGAATTTGGTCAAAAATGGCATCTGAAGAATGCTCGTTTAATAACTCATTAATCCCAAAATATCGTTGTAGTTCCAAATGCGTCCAATGAAATAAAGGATTGCGCAGGGTGTTAGGAACGGTCTTCGCCCATTGCCGAAATTTTTCCCTATCGGACGTATCTCCCGTAATGTATTTTTCATGGATGCCATTGGCTCGCATGGCTCTCCATTTGTAATGATCGCCTTGGAGCCACAGTTCTGTAATGGAACGGTATTGTTTATTATTGGCAATCTCATCAGGTGGCAGATGATTGTGATAGTCTATAATGGGCATGGCTTTCGCAAAATCGTGGAATAGCCGTGAAGCGGTTTTGGTCTCCAATAAAAAATCTTTGCCTAAAAATGGTTTCATGATTTTGATTTATCTCATTGATTGAAGAATGCCGAATTCTAATCCCCGCAATTCAGCTAAACCGCGCAATCGGCCAATTCCTGAGTAACCCGGATTTGTTTTTTTGTGTAGGTCGTCCAGCATTTGGTGTCCATGATCCGGGCGCATGGGGATATTAGTTTGGGTTGCTTCCGCAATGACCAATAAATTTTTCATGACCGCATACATGTTGACATCTCCTTCCAAATGATTGGCTTCGTAAAAGTTGCCGGCATCATCTCTTTTGGTAGAGCGAAGATGAATAAAATGAATTCGTTCCCCGAAGTCTTTAATCATATTGGGTAAGTCATTGTCCGGTCTTACGCCAAAAGAGCCGGTGCAAAAACAAACGCCATTGTTAATAGTATCTACCGCATTGAATATAGCACGAATATCTTTTTGCGTGCTGACGACTCTGGGTAGTCCCAAAAGCGGATAGGGTGGGTCATCCGGATGAATGGCTAATTTGACACCGACACTTTTAGCGGCAGGCACGATATGCTCTAAGAAAAAGAAAAGATTTTTGCGCAAGCGGTCGGCATCGATGTCCTGATAAGTGTCCAATATTTCTTGAAATTTTTCTAAGGTGACTGCACCTTCGGTGGTGCCACCCGGAAGCCCGGCTATGATATTTTGAGTAAGATTAATCTTTTGATTATCATTGAGTTGTGTGTATTTTTGATTAGCTCGGGCAATCTCTGCTTGGGTATAGTCCGCAGTTGCTTGCGGTCGCCGTAAGATAAAAATATCAAAAGCCATAAACGCATCCTTTTCAAAGAACAGCGCCTTAGAACCATCAGGCATCGTGTGCTGTAGCTCAGTGCGAGTCCAATCCAAAACGGGCATGAAATTATAAGTTACAATTTTAATTCCGCATTGGGCTAAGTTGATGATACTCTGTTGATAGTTTTTGATATATTGCAAATAATTGCCTGTTGCTCGCTTGATGTCTTCGTGTACAGGAATGCTTTCGACGACTGACCAAGTTAAATGGGCTTCTTCTATGGCCGCCTTTCTTTTAAGTATTTCCTCTACCGGCCAAATCTCTCCGTTAGGGATGTGGTGTAGAGCGGTCACAATTCCTGTTGCACCTGCTTGGGCAATGTCCGATAAACTAACCGGATCATCCGGACCATACCAACGCCATGTTTTTTCCAGTGCTTTCATTTTTTTATTTTTAACTCCGATTTTTTGAATGGTGGTCAAAAGAATTATACTCCACTAAAGGCGCTAAATCCGCCATCTACCGGCACTACTATTCCTGTGATAAAAGAAGATGCATCGTCGCAAAGCCAAAGTAAGGTGCTTAATAATTCTTCGGGTTTTCCAAATCGTTTCATGGGGGTTTGGTTGATGATTGTTTGTCCGCGTGCCGTTAAAGTATTGTCATCGTTAAGGAGTAGTTTGCGATTTTGTTCTGCGATGAAAAATCCGGGTGCGATGGCATTGACTCGAATTTTTTCTCCATATTTATGAGCCATTTCGACGGCCATCCAGCGGGTAAAATTATCAATAGCGGCTTTGGATGCGGAGTAACCCACCACTCGTGTCAATGGCAAAGTTGCGGACATGGACGAGATATTAATAATTGTTCCCTGTCCGTTTTTGACCATGGATTTTGCGAAAGCAATAGAAGGAATCACGGTGCCTAGCAGATTCAAATCATTGACCTTGCGGAACTGGCTGATGTCAATATCAAAAATGCTATGGTCCGGCATCACGGTAGCGCCGGCCATATTTCCTCCTGCACTATTCACTAAAATATCTACTTTGCCGGCTTTCGCTAAAATGGAATTGGCCGCTTCTTGAACCGAATTTTCATCCAAAACATCACAAAATACGGCTTGGATTTTTAGACCTTCTTGCTGTGCTTGGGCAATCACTTGATCTGATTTTTCTTTATTCCTGCCCAGAATAAAAACGGTTGCTCCTGCCTTAGCGAGTCCTTTTGCGAACGTTCTTCCGAGCGTTCCATTTCCACCGGTAATGACGGCTACTTTGTTTTTCATTTTTTCTTTTTTGTGTATAATTGACTGTTTATCAGCTTATTGTACTGAAAATGATTGCTGAAATCGTTGTCCATTATCCAGTTGAAATTGCGCATAATACAAGCCTTTTGGGTAATTGGATATATTTACGAAAGTCCGATGGTGCAAGTTAAGGATTTTGGACGTTTGTTGGTTGTTTGTGGGGTCACTGAAATAGTTACCATAAAAATAGAGTAGATGACTATTTATTTTGTATAGATTATAACTATGAAATTATAAAAACAATCAATTTGATTGATGTTGTGTGATGCACTAACTTTGTTTCATCATTTTTTCCGAAAGGAATCACCCTTAAAAAATAGAGTTATGAATACACAAAATGCAAGAAGTGGTAAATGTCCGGTTATGCACGGGGCAAATACCGAAATCAATGATTCTGTAATGAGTTGGTGGCCAGCTGCACTGAATTTGGATATTTTACATCAACACGATACAAAAACAAATCCATTAGGCAAGGATTTTAATTATCGAGAAGAGTTTAATAAACTTGATTATAAGGGTTTAAAAAAAGACCTAAAGAGACTAATGACGGATAGCCAAGATTGGTGGCCGGCTGATTGGGGTCACTACGGAGGGCTGATGATTCGTATGGCTTGGCATGATGCAGGAACGTACCGGATGGATGACGGACGCGGAGGAGCGAATACTGGCAATCAGCGCTTTGCACCTGTCAACAGTTGGCCGGACAATGTAAACTTAGATAAAGCACGAAGGCTACTTTGGCCGGTCAAGAAAAAATATGGCAATAAGATTTCATGGGCAGATTTGTTTATTTTAGCCGGAACAATAGCTTATGAGTCAATGGGGTTCAAAACACTCGGATTTGCCGGTGGACGTGAGGATATTTGGCACCCGGAAAAAGATGTTTATTGGGGTTCTGAAAAGGAATGGCTAGGTAAAGAGCGTTATTCAGATAAAACAGATGAAGAATCACTTGAAAACCCTTTGGCTGCTGTACAAATGGGATTGATTTATGTTAATCCGGAAGGTGTAGATGGAAATCCCGATCCAATTAAAACCGCTCAAGCGGTGAGAGTTACATTCAAACGCATGGCGATGAATGATGAAGAAACAGTGGCTCTAACGGCTGGTGGGCATACCGTTGGGAAAGCTCATGGAAATGGTGATGCCACAAAGTTGGGACCCGAGCCGGAAGGGGCATCCATTGATAATCAAGGGTTTGGATGGAAGAATCCTAAAGGAAAAGGCAATGCAGAAGATACCGTTTCAAGTGGGCTTGAAGGGGCTTGGACAACGACTCCCGATAAATGGAATCACACCTATTTTCATCTTTTACTCAACTATGAATGGGGAGCCAAAAAAAGTCCTGCCGGAGCATGGCAGTGGGAGCCATTTAACATTAAAGAAGAGGACAAGCCATTTGATGCCCATATTCCTGGTGTTCGTAGAAACCCAATCATGACTGATGCAGATATGGCGTTAAAAGTAGATCCAAAATTTAGAAAAATTTCAGAACGTTTTTACAAAGATCCACAATATTTTGAAGAGGTATTTGCGAAAGCATGGTTTAAACTAACCCATCGTGATTTAGGTCCCAAAAGTAGGTATTTAGGGCCTGATGTGCCTAATGAAGATTTTATTTGGCAAGACCCGATTCCGGCAGTCGATTACACGCTGTCAGAATCAGAAGTTGAAGAATTAAAAATAAAACTTCTAAATTGTGGGCTAAGTCGGACGGAGTTGATAAATACAGCTTGGGATAGTGCCAGAACATTTAGAGGGTCAGATTTTAGAGGAGGTGCGAATGGTGCTAGAATACGACTTGCCCCACAAAAAGACTGGGCAGGGAATGAACCTGATAGACTTAAGAAAGTAATTGATAAATTAATTGAAGTACAAATGGGTTTAAACAAAAAAGTCAGCCTTGCGGATTTAATAGTTTTAGGAGGAAGCGCTGCTATAGAGAAGGCAGCAGAAGAAGCAGGAGTGAAAATTACCGTTCCGTTTTTGCCGGGAAGAGGTGATGCAACAGAAGAAATTACGGATGTAGAATCTTTCTCTGTTCTTGAGCCTTTACACGATGGTTATCGAAATTGGCTCAAAAAGGACTATGCCGTAAAGCCGGAAGAACTGCTCCTTGATAGAACACAGTTAATGGGACTTACAGCAACGGAAATGACCGCTTTGATTGGTGGTATGCGAGTTTTGGGAACCAATCATGGGGGCACAAAACATGGTGTTTTTACTGACAATGAAGGCGTCTTAAGCAATGACTTTTTTGTAAATCTCACGGATATGAATTATGTATGGGAACCTGTTTCTGAAAACCTATACAACATTAGAGATAGAAAAACAGGAAAGGTAAAATGGACAGCAACAAGAGTTGATTTGGTTTTTGGTTCTAATTCTATATTGCGTGCTTATTCGGAGTTTTATGCACAAGATGATAGTAAAGTAAAGTTTGTAAGCGATTTTGTTAACGCTTGGCTAAAAGTAATGAATGCGGACCGCTTTGATATAAAAGGCTAGAAATCAAAAAAATATGGAAAAACAAGGTATTAAAGGTTGCTGATATTAAATGCCGACCTTTCAGAAGAATGGTTGTTGTTTTATAATACCGGAATGATGTTAGTTTGGAGTATCCTCCTTCCCCCTTTGAGACGGTCGTACTCCAAACTATTTCATAAAGCATTTTCCAAAGTACTTGGGTTCTTTAAAACCGACTCGCTCGGCGACTTCGGAGACATTGAGTTTATTGGTGACTAGGTCTCTGACTTTGAAGGAAGGAGTCAAATAGTATTGGGTGGGATGTTATAGGGAAATAAAAAAATTTGTCTGACGTACTTATAACTTTTTTTAGATCGATACCGTAAAATTATTCTATAACAAAACTCAATAATAATGAAATATATCCTTTCTATTCTGATTGGTTTGGTCTTAGTGACCGCCGTCAATGCCCAATCTCATGCCGATAAAGTCACCGAAATCAATGATTACACGACTAGAATGGCATTAGGCGACATCCAAATCGGCCAAACGACCAAAATTATCCAAAGCAAATACCACAAGTATGAGTCATTCAAAGATTTGAAGCAATCAAATCCCAGTGAGTATTATGCTAATCTAAAAAATACTTTTGATAAGACCATTGATGCCATGGAGCAGGTGATGGTTTCCTTTCGGCAAAAAGAAAGTTTTGCGTTATATCGTGCTGAATTACAGGATGAATACGCACAATTAATGCAACAATATCAGGCGCAAGGCATGTCATTGGAAGAAGCCACCAATCAGTATTATGAGACGGTGTTTTTCCCTTAGTTGGTGAATAACTTTGCAGTGAAAAGCACCGATTAGATGATTCTGGTCGGTGCTTTTTGGTTTGTCTTATTGGTTAGGTGTGTGTTATTTGTTTTAGTACAAAAAGCCAAAATGCCATAGTGGAATACTATTTTGAGTACCAAACTCAATATCATCTTTGACTAAAAAGGCATTAGAACGGGGTGGCTGCGAGTATGCGCTTGTATGTTTAAATTATTGCATCCATTGAGTTGATTTGTATAGTATATTGTAAAAATTTAGACCTTTTTTGTATAATATGCTATGCAAAATAAGCGATTTTAGTTCAATTCTATCCTATCCTTGCAAAAGAGTTGACCTTATCTTAATTGATTAGCTTTCGCAAAAAGAAGGTTTTGTGTTGCATCGTGCTGAATTGCAGGACGAATATAGGTCTGTCTTTGGAAGAAGCCACCAATCAGTATTATGAGACGGTGTTTTTTTCCTTAGTTGGTGAATGACCTGGCAGTGAAAAGCACCGATTAGATGATTCTGGTCGGTGCTTTTTGGTTTGTTTTCTTGGTTAGTGGGGTAATTGTTTAGTACAGGAATTTATATAAAAATCTGTACTTTGCTACAGGAATTTATATAAATTTCTGTAGCAGCTAGTAAAAATGAGTAACTAGATATCAAAAGAAAGTTATTTACTTCCCAATACAAAAATTCCGAAATATAGAATCCAACAAATCATCTGTCGAAATACTACCCGTGACTTCGCCCAAGTGATGTATCGTGGTTCGTATATCCAAGGCGATTAAATCCCCCGAAAGACCCACTTCCAATCCTTCTTTGACTGTCGCTAGGCTATTCAGGGCATTTTGCAAGGCTTCCAGATGCCGGACATTAGAAATAATGGGTGCAGATGGGTCAATATTGGATGAAGCAATCATGCCGTAAAGTCCCGATTTGATTTGCTCCGTATCCGTTTTTGCTTTCGCCGAAATGTGCAGGATAGGGTAGGCATCAGAGTGATAGATGGTTGCTTTATCTTTTACCAAATCCATTTTGTTGGCGACCAGTAAAATAGCATTGTTTTTTTTCGCAAGCATCTCAATATCTTGCGCTACTTCTTTTGCCGAAAGGTGAGCCGCATCAAAAATATAAAGGATGATACTCGACTTATCCACTTCCGCAAATGTCCGCTCAATCCCGATGGCTTCAATGGTGTCCGTCGCTTCCCGAATCCCTGCGGTATCAATTAATCTAAATTCCACCCCATTGATATTTAACCGTTCCTGGATGGTGTCTCTGGTGGTGCCTGGAATGTCACTGACGATGGCGCGTTCTTCTTGAAGCAGGCTGTTGAGCAAAGTGGATTTTCCGGCATTGGGGCGACCGACGATGACCGTGTGAACGCCTTTTTTGATGGCATTTCCTAATTGAAAAGAATCAAGTAAACCTTTGATTTTCAAGGTAGTATCTTCGAGTAAGGTGAGAAGTTGTTGGCGGTCGGCAAATTCCACATCTTCTTCTCCAAAGTCCAATTCTAACTCAATCAAACTGGCAAATTCAATCAATTTTTCGCGCAAGCGGACCATCTCTTCCGAAATACCGCCTTTGAGTTGATTGATTGCCATGGCGTGTGCCGCCTGATTTTGGGACGCAATCAAATCTGCCACTGCTTCGGCTTGCGCCAAATCCATTTTACCATTGAGAAAAGCCCGCATGGTAAATTCTCCAGGATTGGCGAGTCGTGCACCGGATTGAATCATCGCATCCAGGACTTGCGTCAAAATATAGGCAGAGCCATGACAAGAAATTTCGACAATATCTTCTCCCGTATAGGATTTAGGCGCTCTAAAAAGACTCACCAACACTTCATCCAAAAAATCTCCTTTCGGAGAAAAAAGGCTCCCGAAATGAATGGTATTGGCGCCCTGCTTTCGCAAATTTTTGCCCTTGAATAAGTCATCGACAATATCAATGGACTTCGGCCCCGAAAGTCGGATAATACCAATGGCGCCTTCGCCCGTAGGCGTGGAAAGGGCGGTGATGGTGTCGTTTTGTGCAAACATGGGACAAAGATAGGCAAAATGTGAGAATCCGAATCGAACCGGATCGCTAAGCTCTCCGTTTGCCTTTGCTCGCTTGCCAGCGAGCAAAGGCAAACGGAGAGATTGGTGAGCCAAAAAAAGTAGGAAAAAGCATAGAACATGCAGCAATGTCTTGTAAAAAAGTGATGGAAGTTAGAATTGAGATGTCAAAGCTAGGAGTGTGTTCTTAGCTTTTGTGCGCCGTAAATGCTCAGCAATCTCTCCGCCATCTTTGCCGACGTTGTCGGCAAATGCTACGAGCTTACCGATTCGGAAGTCAAGAATACAGGGATAATTTTCCAAAAATTTCCCATAAAAAACCTTAGCTTTGCCTTTTGCGTAAGCAATAGACTGATTTTGTAAAGATTAAGGACGAATTATGATAAAAATTACGTTCCCGGACGGAAATGTCAGGGAGTATCCCAAAGGAAGTAGTGCGCTAGAAATAGCCGCTTCGATTAGTGAAGGTTTGGCGCGTAATGTGTTGGCTGCCAAGGTGAACGGTGAAATGTTTGATGCCACCAGGCCTATCAACGAAGATGCAACCATCGAGCTGAAAACATGGAATGATAAGGAAGGGAAAGCGGCTTTTTGGCACTCTTCGGCGCATTTGATGGCGGCGGCGATTGAGCAGTTGTATCCGGGGGCAAAATTTGGTATTGGGCCCGATATTGAGCGTGGATTTTACTATGATATTGATTTGGGGGATACCGTCCTTTCGTCGAAAGACTTTGCAAAGATTGAGCAGAAGATGAAGGAATTGGCTAAGCAAAAAAATGGTTTTGTCCGCAAGGATATGCCTAAAGCCGATGCCATCGCTTATTTTAAAGCCAAAGGGGATGAGTATAAATTGGAGCTGATTGATGAGTTGGAAGATGGAACCATTACGTTTTATGAGACGGGAGAATTTACGGACTTGTGCCGCGGGCCCCATATTCCGGACACCAAAAAGATAAAGGCCATTAAAATTATGTCCGTTGCCGGTGCGTATTGGCGGGGGGATGAGAAGCGGAAGCAAATGACGCGGTTGTATGGCATTACGTTTCCGAAAGCGAAGGAGTTGACCGAGTACTTGGAGTTTTTGGAAGAAGCCAAAAAACGGGATCATCGAAAATTGGGGGCAGAGTTAGAGTTATTTATGTTTTCTGAAAAGGTGGGGCAGGGATTGCCGATTTGGTTGCCCAATGGCACCGCTTTGCGGACTCGATTAGAAGATTTTTTGAAGGCGGAGCAATTGAAGCGGGGCTATCAGCCGGTGATAACACCACACATCGGAAAGAAAGATTTGTACGTGACTTCCGGGCACTACGCAAAATATGGAAAAGATAGTTTTCAGCCGATTAAGTCACCGGGATTGGATGAAGAATTTTTGTTGAAGCCGATGAATTGTCCACACCACTGTGAGATTTTTGGACATCGCCCGCATTCTTATAAGGAATTGCCAATTCGGATAGCTGAGTTTGGCACCGTCTATCGGTATGAGCAAAGTGGAGAGCTGCATGGGTTGACTCGTGTGCGTGGATTTACGCAAGATGATGCGCATATTTTTTGCACACCGGATCAGGTGGAAGCAGAGTTTTTGGATGTGTTGGAGTTGACTCAGTATGTCTTGAAGAAGATGGGATTTGATAATTTTACAGCTCAAATTTCGCTCCGTGATCAAGAAGATAAAAGTAAGTATATTGGTTCGGAAGAGAATTGGGACAAGGCGGAGCAAGCCATCATTAATGCGACCAAAAAGGTCAATTTAGAGACGGTTATAGAATATGGCGAAGCGGCATTTTATGGGCCAAAGTTGGATTTTATGGTCAAAGATGCGATTGGTCGCTCTTGGCAATTAGGTACGATTCAGGTAGATTACAACCTTCCGGAAAGATTTGAATTGGAGTACATCGGTGCGGATAATGCGCCACATCGTCCGGTGATGATTCATCGTGCGCCATTTGGTTCGATGGAGCGATTCATAGCGGTTTTGACTGAGCACTGTGGGGGTAAGTTTCCTTTGTGGATGACACCGCAGCAATATCAGATTTTGCCGATTAGTGATAAGTATTTGGCTTACGCCGAAAAGGTGAAAAATGAATTGGCGGCTGCCGGTTTGCGTGGAGACATTGACCGTCGGGTGGAGTCCATTGGTCGCAAAATTAGAGATACAGAATTGAAGCGTATTCCATACATGTTGATTTTGGGAGAGAAGGAAGAAGATGCCCAAGTGGTGGCTGTTCGGAAGCAGGGAGAAGGAGATATTGGCACGATGACCAGCGCTGAATTTGTGGATTTTATGAAGAAGCAGATGGATTAGGATGTTGTTGGTCTTTGGGACGCTTCTACGTCGCTTTGGTCTTTGGGACGCTTCTACGTCGCTTTGGTCTTTGGGACGCTCCTACGTCGCTTTGGTCTTTGGGCGCTTCTACGTCGCTTTGGTCTTTGGGACGCTCCTACGTC
>JANTGI010000026.1 GCA_024762995.1 Saprospiraceae bacterium
ATTGAACGGCGCATCAGCGCCTATTGAACGACCGCAGGTCAATTTGAACGCTGCCCTAGCAGCCCTCCCCCCACATTAACCAAAGCAATCCTGCAACTTAGCAATTTGATTTTTATTCCCCAGCACGATGTAGCTTTCCCCTTCTTGGAGAATAGTGTCCGGAGTCGGGTTCGCTTCATAAGTGCCATCTTTTTTGCGCAAGCCAATAACATTGGCACCGGCGTAACTTCTAATTTCAAGGTCTCTCAATCTTTTTCCCCTTCTATCCGGAGAGAAATCTTCGTAATGAATTTCTTCAAAACCGATATTGGTATTGGTCTCGTTGGCGATAAAAGAAAAGAAATCGACCACATCGGGTTTGTTGACTAGTACCGCCATGTAAAAACCCCCAATCTGGTCCGGCATAATGACATGGTCCGCACCCGCCAAATACATCTTCTTTTCGGAGCGCGGGACAATGGCTCTTGAGATGATGTCAATTTTGGGGTGAAGCTGCCTAGCGGAAAGGACGATAAACATATTTTCAGAGTCATCTCCTGTGGCTGCGATAATGGACTTCGCCTTGGCGATATTGGCTTTTTTTAGGACAGCATCATCTGTAGCATCTCCGGATACCCAAAGCAAGTGTTGAGTAGAGTCACTGACTTTTTTAATGGCATCTTCTGATTGTTCTATGACGACATAGGTTTGGTTTTGTCGGTCAAAGTATTGGATGATTTCTCGTCCATATTTTCCTAAACCACAAACAATCACATGGTTATCCAGTGCTTTTATTTTTTTATCCATTTTTTTCAGAAATCTATTTTTGAAAATTTCTCCTTCGATGATGTACTTGGAAAAGGCGGTTGCCGAATAAGCATAGATGCCGATATTTCCGATAATGTAGAAAGACGCAAAGATGCGTCCCGCTTCACTGAGTGGTTTGACTTCCGTAAAACCAACCGTAGATAGCGTTATAATCGTCATGTAAAAGGCTTCATTAAAAGAATAGCCCTCAAGAATCGTAAAACCTAATATCCCAATAGCCACAGAAATGGCCAGCAGCAAAAAAGCAATACGAATGCCCGTTTTTGCTTCGGTTTTTTTGTAGTATAAATCCGAATTCTTATTGTCTAACATCGACATGTAGAAACCTAGTTTTACTTTTGTCCAATAACTGGTGATTGATACTTGAAACTCCACTTCGGCCCTAAAAGTTTTGATTTAGATTCGTAAAGCGAATGAACAACCAAAAACAACTCCACCCACCCGGAGCCTCAATGCGAAAGCGGCAGGTAGGAATGCTCCGAAACTCCCAGTAACAAAAATAGCCAAAATCTGCGGGAAAAATCTGCGAAAATCTATCTTCCTTCGGGCAGTAGGCAGGTCTGCGGAAAAATTTTTTTGAACGACTTCCTACCTGTAAGTCCAGCTTACCAATCTCTCCGCAAGCCTACCTAATCGGTGGCTAGCTACGAGCTTAGCAATCTGGTAGCATCTCCTAAACTTCTCAACCTGCCTGACGCCTTAAAGCGAAGCGGTAGGCAGGCAGGCTCCTAAACTTCTCAACTCCTAAACTCCCAAACTCTACCACCTCTTCCGCCGTTTCCTCTTCTTCTGCCCATCCCAAGGCTTTGAACTTTTTTGACCTGCTTTTGGATGCACCAATTGGACTTCATCAACTAATCTTTGGGCGCCGGCATACTTATCCATGACCCACATGACGTAGCGGATATCGACCATAATATTTCGACAGATACGCCGGTCGTAATTCAAATCGCTCATCGTACCTTCCCAGACTCTATCAAAATTTAATCCAATCAAATTGCCATACGCATCAATGACCGGACTACCCGAATTACCTCCAGTAGTATGATTAGAACCCAAAAAATTGATGGGCAAACGACCATTCTCCGCATACGGACCATAATCTTTTGCCTCATACAAATCCAACAGGCGTTGGGGCAAATCAAATTCATAATCTCCCGGTACATATTTTTCTATAATTCCTTCCATGTACGTCTTTGGAAGATATTCCACACCGTCTTTTGGTAGATAGCCCTCCACTTGACCATACGAAACACGCATCGTTCCATTTGCATCCGGATAATACTTTTTTTCCGGAAGGACTTCCATCAAGGCCGCCATATATCGGCGCTGCATACTGTCAATAGGCGCCTTAATGGCCTGATACTCAGGGTTTAGGCGGGTGCGGTAAGCATCAACGATGTCCATGAAAAGTTGATAGACGGGATCTTTTTTGATTTCGTCTGTTTTTTTATCGTCGATAAGTTGGTATAGTTTTTCGGGCTGAGTCATGATGGAGTTGTCATAAAACTCTTTGGCCAATTGTTCCATGTCATAGCCCTCCAAAAAGCGTTCTTCCAGCAAATAGTTGGGAAAGTAAGCCGTGCAAACATTGTCCGTGTATAATTGCATTAATGACTTAAAAACATCACGATCAACAGCAGGCTGATAGTCCTTGAAAAATGCTTGAAGAGATTTTTTGGTAGAGCCAGCCAGTTGATCATAATTCTCTTCATTCGCTTGCGCTAAAAAACGACGCAGGGAGTTGGCGGGTTTGAAGATTTCAATATTGCGGAAAAACAATTCGTGAAAATAATTGCGATAAATAGCCAATAATTCAATCTCCTGATACTTGTAATCCATGTCATCCAATAGGCTCCCATATTTTTTATTGAGTTCGGGATTTTCCGCAAGACGTCGGGTAAACTCTTGTTCCAATTTTTGTTTTTTCTCGACGGCCTTCGTTTTGATGAGACCGGTGCGCTCTCCAATCCATTTTTTCCAATAATTGGCGATACGTGCATATTTAGAAGCATATTGTAAGCGGATAGTAGGGTCATTACGCATGGCCTTATCTAGGATTTTTAGGGCGTGGTCTCTGATTTCGATACGTGCCGGGTCAATGGCATTTTGAATTTGTGCGACCGCATAAGACGGCAGGTACTCATCGGTCCTTCCGGGAAAACCGTAAACCAAGGTAAAATCTCCGGCATCCACACCATCCAAAGAAATCGGTAAATAATGCTTAGGTTTTAGCGGTTGATTGTCAGGCGAATAATCCGCCGGGAGGTTATCCTTATTCGCATAAATCCGGAATAGCGAAAAATCACCGGAGTGGCGCGGCCATTCCCAGTTGTCGGTATCCGCTCCAAATTTACCGATAGCCGAGGGCGGCGCCCCCACTAAGCGCACATCGGTATAAGTGATGGTCACAAACAAAATATACTGGTTGCCCTTAAAAAACGGCTTAATCAGAACATCTTCGTATTTCTTTTTGGCGTAAGCCTTTTTAAAAGCCTTGATATTTTGAGATATTTTGTCGTTTCGTTCCTTGGTGGTCATTTTGTCCGTTACACCGACTAAAATATCCTTGGTGACATCTTCGATACGGTCAATGAAAGTGGCGACTAAGTTGTCATTGGGAAGTTCATCGGATTGTTTTTCGGCCCAAAATCCATTTTCGAGATAGTTTTTTTCGAGAGTCGAGTGGGTCTGGATGGCAGAATAGCCACAGTGATGATTGGTGAGCAATAAGCCTTGCGGCGAAATAATAGACGATGAGCACCCTCCATTAAAATGGACGATGGCATCTTTGAGCGATCCTTTATTGACGCTGTAAATGTCTTCAGCAGTCATTTTCATCCCTAAGGATTGCATATCTGCTTCGTTGAGCTGTCCCAAAAGGAATGGCAGCCACATGCCGCCACCGGCAAAGAGAGTAATAGGAAGCAAAAAGGAAATTAAGACGGGAAAGATAATTTTACGCATGATGTTGTTATTTTGTAACAACAAAGCTAGTTCTTTTTTTGCAATCAGTGGGCGTTATGGGTATAGAAATAGTAATTCATTCCGAAACTTAGCTCATTCAAACTATCCTTTTATTCCTTCTCTTTTTATCACCCATTATGATTCTCCCGCCACTCATAAACCCAAGCAATCTGGATTTGCTCCAGATGGCCTTCGTTAGAGTCTTTACGTTCGCCTGCGAAATGGGGGATTTCTAATACCCAATCCAATAGGTCTGTGAAGCGGATGCGGTAGATTTTGCTCTCGTCAAATTCATCACCAAATCTGTCGTAAAGCGCCATCCCGATATCTTCATAATCCGTCCAATTGATGGGTAAGTCGTTTAGTCCAAAATTACTCATAAGATTTAGTGTTCGTGTGCAATGATTAGTTTTTGGTCAGGGATGAGCACCTTGATGGTGGCTTTTGGATTGATGATTTCAGCTTGACAACCCAATCTTGACTCCAAGGTCGGGTTGATGGCACCATCAATTTGGTCTTCTTCCCGGTCAGATATTTCCGTAAGGTCATCCATGCCCTGTAAAATAATGACGTGACAAGTGCTGCATGCACATACCCCGCCGCAATTGTGGCTCAGGTGTACGTCATTACTTTCTGCAATGTCAAGGATGGATTGGTTCTCCGTAGCGTTATCAACGACCACCGGCTGAAGCGTAGGGTCTTCAAATTCAAAAATTACTTTTGCCATAGGTTCAATTAAACTGTAGAAGTAGAACTATAAAATAGAGTATTTGTTTAAAAATAGTCAACAGGATAAGGTAAGTAGGCATAACCTCTTGTATCGAATTTCGATTCCGGTAAAGGAAACGGCTGTAAATTTTAGTATAAAAAAATAACATATATATAACGTATTTAATATGAATAAGGAATTATTCCTTTTTTTTATTAAAATAATCTGTCACATAAAGTTTTTTTTTGCAAATATTCTTTATATCTTTGCAAAGAATCGTGAATATCAAACAAAACCGCCATATGAAATCTTGGATTATTCCCGTAGTACTGTTTATCCCATACGCCTTTTTTGGAGCAAGATATTACACTTGTCATGTGAAAAATGCGTGTGGCGTTGCCGCCGAAGAAGTCGTAACAACCCCAGAAGAGCAACAAGTAAATTCGCCGATTACTTTTAATTGGTCAAGTGATGAGCCCATTCTCAAGGATGAAGAAAGTATGCTTCAATCTATCGCAAAAGACTTAAAAGACGGGCAAGTCGTGCAGATTACCGGTCAATATTTTTCTGATGAAAATAACGAGACCGCTTACGAAAACTTAGGCCAGGCACGCGCAGAAAGAGTCAAAGAGTTATTATCCGAACAGATGGAGCCACAAAATATCAGAACAGCGTCTGACTTGGTCGATGGTACCGAGCAGGATCACCAAGGGCCCTTCGAGTCTGTGGTATTCAGTGTGGTGGACGTGGATGTCAATAAGGCGGAAGTGCTCAAGTTGAAGGACAAAGTCGTCATTTTGTTTCCTGATGGATCTACCACCAAAGAGCCTAATGAAGTTATTGATAATTATTTGGATCAATTGGCCGAAGAATTAAAGAATAGTAACCGAACCGTAGAGTTGATTGGCCATACCGATATGATGGGAGACTCAAAGAGTAATTACAAATTAGGTCTGCGTCGAGCTAAGAATATTAGGGATTACTTGCGTAAAAAAGGCGTTTCCCGCAAGGCCATCGTTACCAAGTCCATGGGAGAAAAAGATCCGGTGGCAACCAATGATACACCCGAAGGAAGACATCAGAATCGACGGGTAGAAATTATCGTCAAATAAAAGAACAACAATTCTTCACATATTAAATCACGAACAATGTTTTTAGATGTTAACACCGCAGGAGGATGGGCAGGTCATTATTTTCAAATGATCCTTTGGCTGGTCGGAGCTGCACTTTTAGGCTTATGGCTCGGTTATGCCATCTGGTCAAAGTACAAAAAACGCTTGGAGGCAAATTTGAAAGAATCTAAACTTTTAAAAACTCAAAATAAAAGTCTCTCTACGGCTGTTGATGAGTTAAATAAAGAAAAAGTAGAACTTTCAGAGAATGTCAACACGTATGACGCTAAGTTGAAACTGCTTTCGCAAAATAACGAATCTTTGCGCTCTAGAATCTCTACTTTGGACGCTGACTTAGGTTTGCTGAAAAGCAAAAATGAGAGCCTGGAAGTGACCATGAAAGGGTATTCCGAAAGGGAAGAAGAAATGGCCATGGGGCAGTCTTACGAAATCCCCAAAGAAGTCATCGTCGAGAAAATTGTCGAAAAAGTCGTTGAAGTCCCTACGGAAGTCATCGTCGAAAAAGTCGTAGAAGTTCCGGTCGAAGTCGAAAAAATCGTCGAGAAAATAGTCAATAAAGTCGTTGAAGTCCCGGTCGAAGTTGAAAAAATCGTCGAGAAAGAAGTGGAAAAAGTAGTCGAAAAAGAAGTGGTCGTTGAAAAAGTCGTTGAAGTCGAAAAAATCGTCGAAGTTCCGGTAATGGAAGAACGCATCATAGAAAAAACCGTGGAAGTGCCCGTAGAAGTCGAGAAAATCGTCGAAGTCCCTGTAGATAAAATCGTAGAAGTCGAGAAAATCGTCGAAGTCCCTGTAGATAAAATCGTGGAAGTAGAAAAAATCGTCGAAGTCCCCGTGGATAAAATCGTGGAAGTCGAGAAAGTAGTAGAGAAAACAGTTGAAGTCCCCGTGGAAAAGGTAGTAGAGGTAGAAAAAATTGTTGAAGTCCCTGTAGATAAGATTGTTGAAGTCGAAAAGATTAAAGAAAAAATCGTCGAAGTCCCTGTTGAAAAAATCATTGAAGTCGAAAAAATCGTCGAAAAAATCGTCGAAGTCCCGGTAGATAAAATCGTGGAAGTCGAAAAGATCGTCGAAAAAATCGTCGAAGTCCCGGTAGATAAAATTGTTGAAGTCGAAAAGATTGTCGAAAAAATCGTCGAAGTCCCGGTAGATAAAATTGTTGAAGTCGAAAAAGAAGTCGAAAAGATTGTTGAAGTTCCTGTCGAAAAAATCGTCGAAGTAGAGAAGGAAGTCCCCGTTGAAAAGATTGTCGAAAAACTTGTCGAAGTCCCCGTGGATAAAATTGTCGAAGTAGAAAAAATCGTCGAGAAAATTGTCGAAGTCCCTGTGGATAAAATCGTGGAAGTCGAAAAAATTGTGGAGAAAATCGTCGAAGTCCCCGTTGAAAAAATGGTCGAAGTCGAGAAAGTTGTTGAAAAAATTGTTGAAAGACCGGTGGATCGTGTAGTAGAAGTGGAAAAAATTGTCGAAAAAATTGTCGAAGTACCGGTTGATCGGGTCGTCGAAGTTGAAAAGGTCGTCGAAGTACCGGTCGAGAAAGTCGTGGAAAAAATCGTCGAAGTCCCCGTGGATAAAATCGTGGAAGTCGAAAAGATAGTAGAAGTACCGGTCGAGAAAATCGTGGAAAAGATAGTTGAAGTTCCCGTTGACAGAGTTGTTGAAAAAATTGTCGAAGTGCCGACTCCGATGGCAATGGCCGCCAACGGCGTGAATGGAGATATGGAAGAGGAGATAATTGAGATGGAGCCGGTAAAGATTACGCCGGATGATTTTCGCAAGATAGAAGGAATCGGACCGAAGATTGATGAGTTGTTGAAGAATGCCGGTTTGTTGACCTTCAAGCAATTATCTGAGACAGCGCCCGAAAGAATCAGCGAAATTTTAGCTGCTGCCGGTAGCCGATTCAGCTTTCATGACCCAAGCACATGGCCTAAGCAAGCCAAAATGGCCGCTGACGGCGAATGGGACATGTTGAAAGAGTATCAGGATTACTTAGATGGCGGAAAGGATAAGGGATAGAATTCAAAAAAATTTTAATGAAAATAAGAAAGAGTGTTCAGAAATGAACACTCTTTTTTTGTCCGGCAACTGACCCTAATGGTTTGAGTATGTGACAAATAGTGGGAAGCGTAATATGATTGAAAATAAAATAGATGACAAAAGTCATTCATTTTTAAAGACCAAAAAGTGACAAAAATCGGTTTTTTCAGAAAAGTTTTATATATTTGCTCCTGAGTTCAGGTTTAATTGCCTGATAATCACCTTTCTATCAAACCCAATTACAAGAGAAATGCTTTCTATTTAGATTTGTTCTAAATAGTTTTATTGTTAACGACTTGTTTGTTAACATTAGTTAGTGTGCGTACATTTGCACTTTCTTTTCAAAGAATTTGAATAAATTAATTCAGATGAATAAAAAAATACTTGGCTTCCTACTGATTTTTTTGATGGCCACAGTGACGGTCTTTGCCCAAGATATGGACAAGGGAAAGCAGTTATTTAAAGATAATTGTGCATCATGTCATAATAAGAATATGAAGGATAAAGCAGTTGGTCCTGCTTTGGGAGGCGTGCAAGAACGGTGGGCAGACTATCCGAAAGAAGATCTATATAAGTGGGTGCGTAATTCTTCTGCGCTCATTGAATCCGGACACAAGAAAGCCAATGAAATTTGGGAGGAGTTTAAGCCGATGCCGATGACTCCGTTTCCTAACTTGAAAGACGAGGAGATTGATGATATTTTGGCCTACATCGATGGCGTGCATAAAGGGACTTATGGTAAGAAAAAGGCCGCTGCAGGTGGTGGTGCCGGCTTGCCGGCTGATTTTGCTCTAGGTAAGCAAGTATTTAAAGATAATTGTGCATCATGTCACAATAAGAACATGAAGGACAAGGCGGTTGGCCCGGGTTTAGGAGGCGTGCAAGAACGCTGGGCGGATTATCCGAAAGAAGACCTATATAAGTGGGTGCGTAATTCTTCTGCATTGATTGAATCCGGACACAAGAAAGCCAATGAAATTTGGGAAGAGTACAAGCCGATGCCGATGACTCCGTTTCCTAACCTAAAAGATGATGAACTGGCAGCCGTTTTTAATTATATTGATGCGGTTTATACGGGCAAGGACAAAAAAGCAGCTGCAACGACGGATGTAGCCGGTACAGAAACACCTAAAACCACTCAAGCAGCGCCTAAAAGCAGCTTCAATTGGTTGTATTTAGTATTGTTTGGTATCTTGGCATTGTTGGGGGCTTTCCTATGGCAACGCGGTACCAAGTTGGAATATGATGCGGCTATTGCCCGCGGTGAAGAGCCTTTAGGCCGACCCAAATCCTTTTTGGGTACCTTATTCGGGCAACCGGTTCTTGGGTTCTTGATGTTTGCGTTGACTGTTGGGATTACTTTTATTGCCGCAGACTATGCGATTGGTTATGGTCGTCAAAATGGCTATCAACCGGACCAACCGATTAAGTTCTCCCATAAAACACACGCCGGCGACAACAAAATTGACTGTCAGTTTTGTCACGATGGTGCTCGCCGAAGCAGACACTCTAACGTTCCGGAAGGAAGTACTTGTATCAAATGTCACGCAGCGATTACCAAAGGTTCGACTTATGGTACTGCCGAGTTGACCAAGATTTACGCCTCTTTAGGATGGGATCCAAACACCGGTAAATATATCCCGAATTACAATAGCCTTTCGGAAGATCAAATCAAAGGCATTTTCACGAAGTGGATAAAAAATAAGAACTCTGATGCCAAGGATTTGGATAATTTGGTGAATACGCAATGGGAAGGCATTAAGTCGTCTTTGACCAATCCGAGTAAGCCGCAGATTCAAGGCCCCGTAGAGTGGGTCAGAATTCATGCTTTGCCGGATCACGTGTATTTTAACCACTCTCAACACGTCAATGTGGGCGGGCTGGAATGTCAGACTTGTCACGGTAAAGTCGAAGAAATGGATGTCTTGCGCCAAGAATCCCCCTTATCTATGGGCTGGTGTATCAATTGCCATAGACAAACCCCTGTGAAATTCAAAGACAATAAGTACTACCAAGAGCAATTCCCTTGGCATAAAAAACAAATGGAAGACGGTACCATAGATAAAGTTACTGTCGGTGATTTAGGCGGCTTGGAATGCCAAAAGTGTCACTATTAATTTAAAATCAATTTTTACTTTCCGAAAAGAATTTTCATGAAGGATAAGAAAAAACAGTATTGGATTGGAACTGACGAGCTAAACAATGTCCCTGAGTTCATTGAAGAAGCGAAGTATGAGTACCATGATGAGCCTTTACTAAACATTGCTGACGACGAAAAAACGCTTAATGTTAAAACGAATCGTCGAGACTTTTTAAAGTTTCTTGGATTTGGTTTGGGAGCGGCCACAGTGGCGGCGGGATGTGATATTCCGGTCAAAAAAGCCATTCCTTACGTTGTCAAGCCGGAAACAATTGTCCCGGGTATTGCGACGTATTATGCGTCTTCTTTTGTGCACGGTGGGGACTATTGTCCTATTTTGGTGAAAACCAGAGAAGGACGGCCTATCAAAATTGAAGGTAACTCCTTGTCGCCGATTATTCAAGGTGGAACCAGTGCACGTGCGCAGGCTTATGTTTTGGATTTGTACGATGTGAATCGGTTGCAAAATCCGGGCAAAGTGGGTGCGGATGGCATCCCTGTCCCCGGCGATTGGGCGAGTGTGGATAGTGCGGCTAAGGCGGCTTTCGCAAAAGGCAATATTCGCATTTTGACCAATACGGTCATGAGTCCGATGACGAAGGCGGCGATTGCAGAATTTATCGCTAAATATCCAAGCACTCAGGTCATAACGATTGACCCGGTTTCTTCATCTGCTTTGTTGCAAGCCAATGAAGCTACTTTTGGAAGTCGTTTTGTGCCGGGCTATCGTTTTGATAAAGCGGATGTGATTGTCAGCTTTGGGGCGGATTTCTTGGGGACTTGGATTTCTCCGACGGAGTTTGCAGCCCAATATGTCAAAAATCGGAAGGCTTCCGCCAAAAATAAACACATGTCTTGGCACGTCCAAGTCGAATCCCGTATGTCTTTGACGGGATCTAATGCAGATAATCGGATTATGGTCAAGCCTTCCGAGCAGGGGGCAGCCATTGCGACCTTATATAATCTCCTTGCGGGAAAAGCAGGTGGTGCTAAAATTTCAGCTCCGCATCCTAACGAAAAAGCAGCCGGTGCTTTAGCGAAAGTCGCTGATAAACTTTGGGCTAATCGGGGTAAGTCATTGATTGTCAGTGGCTCTAATAATAAGGCCGAGCAGATTTTGGTTAATGCCATGAACAATATGTTGGGCAACTACGGCTCTACCATTGATTTGACGGCGACATCCAATCAACGTCAAGGAAATGACACGGACTTTAAAAAGTTGGTCGCAGAAATGAATGCGGGGCGTGTAGGGTCTTTGATTGTGATGGATGCTAATCCGGCATTTACCCGTCCAAATTCTGCAAAGTTCCTTGCGGGAATGAAAAAAGTGAAATTTAAAGTTGCTTTAGGTACTCATATTAATGAGACCGCTGCCGCTTGTGATTATTTGGCTCCTAATCATCATGGTTTGGAATCTTGGGGAGATGTAGAAGCGAAGCGTGGGAAATATAGTTTCATTCAGCCGACCATCGCTCCTTTGTTTAATACTCGTCAAAAAGAAGCTTCATTATTGATTTGGGCCGATAGTCCAAACTATAACGCTTCTGCTGAGCAGCCGGTATTGGATTACCTACAGGCTCAATGGCGTGCCAAATTAAATGCCAACGGCTCCTTCCAAACTCAATGGGATAAGATGTTGCATGATGGGGTTTATACCGACATCTATGAGACTAAAGAAAATCCAGGATTTAATTTTGACCCGGCGATGGTTTCCGGCAAGCTTACCAAGCCGGGAAGTGGAATGGAGATTGCTTTCTTCGAAGATTTTAGAGTGGGAGCCGGTGAATATGCGAATAACCCTTGGTTGATTGAATTGCCGGATGCGGTTTCAAGAACTTCTTGGGGTAACTACTTGGCGATTCCTATTGAATGGGATGGCGGTAATGACTTCAGTGCCATGCACGATCTAAATCCTGAAGAATTTAAAGGTTGGGCAGATAAAGTAAAATTGACTGTTGGGGGGAGTGCCAAAGAAGTCGCTGTTATCCGTCAATTTGGACAAATGAGAGATACGGTTTCGTTGTCACTTGGGTATGGACGTACAGTAGTGGGAGACGCCGGGAAAGATGTCGGTATTGATGTAAATCCTTGGTTGTCAATGGATGCTGATGGCAATGTTCAGTATTTTGCGCAAGCAGTAGAAGTCTCTCCAAAAGTTGGAAAAGATAAGCATTTTTCTTGTGTGCAGTACCATCATAGCTTAGGTGTGACAGGTACGGATAAGTCCGGTAAGAAAATCAATGTAGATGAAAAGACCTTGATGACCTTAGGAGAAGGAATGCAGGGTGGTTTGGTGGATCGTTCGGTGATGTACCACACGAATGTGAGAGAGATGGATGAGTTTTTGGAGCACTTGAAAGAGAAGCGCGCCGAAGCTCAAGAGTTAAATTCTAAGACACTGTATCCTGTTGAGAAGTACCAAGAAGAACGCTATGGCGAAGGTCATCACTGGGGAATGCATATCGATATGAATGCCTGTATCGGTTGTGGTGCATGCGCCGTGGCTTGTATGGCAGAAAATAATGTTCCGGTGGTGGGCAAGAAAGAAGTTTCTCGTCACCATGAAATGACTTGGTTGAGAATTGACCGTTATTTCTATGGAGATTATGAAAATCCAAATGCAGTCTATCAGCCAATGATGTGTCAGCACTGTGATAATGCACCTTGTGAAAACGTATGTCCGGTAAATGCGACCAACCATAGCTCTGAAGGATTGAACCAAATGGCCTATAACCGTTGTGTCGGTACTAGATATTGTGCCAATAACTGTCCTTACAAAGTCCGTCGTTTTAACTGGATGGATTATAGTACTGCGGATTTGTTTGAAGGCAACCAAGTTTTGTTGAATGGTGAAAAACTGCCTTATGGTTCAGACAACTTGACTAGAATGGTCTTGAATCCGGACGTAACAGTACGTGTTCGCGGAGTCATCGAAAAGTGTAGTTTCTGCGTCCAACGTTTACAAGAAGGTAAGTTAGTGGCTAAGAAAGAAGGACGTCGTTTGAGAGATAGCGATGTGAAGTCCGCTTGTCAGACTGCTTGTCCTACGGAAGCCATCGTCATGGGTGATTTGAATAATAAAGAAGGCGAAATGAATAAACGCCGTCAAAATAGTTTGAACTTTATTGCTTTGGAAGAAGTAAATGTAGCTTCATCCGTGATGTATCAAACTAAAGTAAATAATAGAGATGAAAGCTTAGATGCTTAATCTCCTTTTGTGCAAACAAATTTTTTGCGAAAGCAATTGATCATAAAACATTGAATAAATGTCATCACACGTATCATCTATAAGAGAGCCGTTGGTATTTGGTAATAAGAGTTACCATAATATCACGGAAGACTTAGTGGGACCAACTGAAAAAACACCCGGGAAGCTTTGGATGGCCATGTTTATCTTGGCGATTGGGGTATTAGCTATGGGGGTTTATGCGGTCACCTATACCATTTATTATGGTATTGGGGCATGGAATTTAAACAGGACCATCGGATGGGGATGGGATATCACCAACTTTGTGTGGTGGATCGGTATTGGACACGCCGGTACCTTGATTTCAGCGATTTTGTTACTTTTTAGGCAACGTTGGCGGACGGGGGTAAATAGAGCGGCAGAAGCGATGACCATTTTTGCGGTGATGTGTGCGGCGATGTTCCCGTTGATTCACGTAGGACGTGCTTGGGATGTATTTTTCTTCTTCCCTTATCCTAATACACGTGGACCATTATGGCCCAACTTTGTGTCTCCGTTGTTGTGGGACGTATTTGCGATTAGTACTTATTTTACGATTTCCGTATTGTTTTGGTACACAGGTTTAGTACCTGATTTTGCGACCATTAGAGACAGAGCAAAGGGCTGGCGCAAAAAGATGTACAGTGCCTTGTCTTTTGGCTGGAAAGGAAGTGCGAAGAATTGGCAGCGCTTTGAGTCTGTATCCTTGGTTTTGGCCGGATTGGCGACTCCTTTGGTTCTTTCCGTACATACGATAGTATCCTTTGACTTTGCAACATCGGTAATTCCCGGATGGCATACGACGATTTTTCCACCATACTTTGTGGCCGGGGCGGTATTTTCCGGATTTGCGATGGTGTTGACCTTGATGTTGATTACGCGTAAGATCTTGCACTTGGAAGATTATATCACGGTCAACCACATAGAGTCTATGAACAAGATTATTTTGGTGACCGGTTCGATAGTAGGGGTAGCGTATATTACGGAGTTGGCGATTGCTTGGTACTCCGGATATGTCTATGAGCAATTTGCTTTTTTGAATAGAGCCAAAGGTATTTATTGGTGGTCATACTTTGGAATGATGTTTAATAATGTGGTCATACCGCAGTTGTTTTGGTTTAAGAAGATTAGAGTAAGTGTGGCCTGGACTTTTTTCTTGTCGATATTGGTTAATGTGGGTATGTGGTTTGAGCGTTTTGTGATTATCTCCACTTCTATCGCTAGAGATTACTTGCCGTCTGCATGGAGTTATTATATTCCTACCGGTATTGAAATCATGATATACATAGGTACATTTGGCTTGTTTTTCACCTTATTCTTGGGATTTACCCGGGTGGCACCGGTCGTAGCGATTGCGGAAGTTAAGAGTATCTTGAAAGACTATGGCGATCAATATTTGGAAAAGAAGCAAGAAAACATCTAAACGAAAAAATAATCTGACAGATAATGAAGACGAAAAAGAATGTATTATATGGGCTTTACGATGACGAGCAGGATTTGCTAAAAGCCGTAAAAGCATCTAATGAGCGTGGATTAAAGATAATGGATGTATATTCTCCATTTCCGATTCATGGCTTGGATCCATTGCTAGGATTAAAAGAGTCCCGTTTGCATATTGCTGGTTTTATCTTTGGTTTAACAGGAAGTTTGACAGCCTTTTTGTTTATGTCATGGATTTATAAGATAGATTGGCCGAATGTATTTGGTGGAAAGCCGTACTGGCCGGTACCCGCATTTATCCCAATCACCTTCGAGTTGACGGTGTTGTTTTCCGGAGTGGGTATGGTGATTACCTATTTTATCATCAATGGATTGAGTATGAAAACAGAGACAGAAGTGCTGCATGATCGTATCTCTGATGATAAGTTTTGCTTGGCCTATGATGTGACCGGAACTGCCGGTGAGCATGCAGGCACCTTAGAAAGCTTTTTGAAAGAAACGGGTGCCAGCTTTGTGAGTACCAAGGAAATGTCTGATCTTTAAATTAACCTTTGCCGAAAGGCATAAATCATATTGGAATGAAGTTATTTTCAACCCTATTAGTAGCTGCGATTTTTGCGACCGTCTTGACGACCGGTTGTGGGCATGCAGGAAAGAATAAAACCGGAAAGGAATATATGCCGGATATGGGTGTCTCGGTGGCCTATGAAGCGAATAAGTTTGTGGACTATGGTCGCAATACTTGGAATGAAGAAAGTGTCAAACCTCGTAAAGAGTTAGCCATGCATAATCTTCCGGTTGCTCATGCTATCCCGCGTGGATATGCCGGTGGCCCTAGTTCCATGAAGGCGGTACATGGGATGGATAAGCTAAATAGTATTGCCACCCCGCCTAACGGATATGTGCCGTTTTATTATGGTAATACACCGGATGAGAGAGAGCGTGCCATCGCTGAGATTCATAATAATCCGTTTCCGATTTCGGATAAAGCACTGGCTACCGGTAAAAATTTATATGATATCAACTGTGCGATTTGTCATGGAAAAAAGGCGGATGGTAACGGAACTTTGGCCGAAGATGGTAATCCTTTTTCGGATGTCACCGCACCGGCTAATTTGATGATGGATCGGTTTATCGACCAAAGTAATGGTTTTTACTACTATACCATTATGAAGGGGCGTAACTTGATGGGGGCGTTTTATGACAAGCTATCTTATGAAGAGCGTTGGGATGTGATACATTATATTCGCTCCATGCAAGCGAAAAAACGGGGTGTGAAATACACCAAAGATTTTTATTTGCCGAAAGAAGACAAGTAAAAATAATCAAGAAACAAATTCTTAAGTGAAAAAAATAAGTGTTCGATGAACCAATTTACATTTGAAGGAAAAACAAAAACGCTAATATTAGGCGGTATCGGAATCGGTGTTTTGTGTATGATTTTAACTTTCGTAATGGGGGGAGAGTTGGCACAGGCTAGATTCTGGAGTAATTTTTTACACAATTCGCTCTTTTTCTTTGGTATTGCCTTTATGGCGACCTTTGCGACATCAGTGTGGATTTCGGCTTGGTCAGGATGGTTTGTGATGAGTAAGCGGGTCTTTGAAGCAATTTCTGCCTTTATGGGCATCGGTGGTTTACTGATGTTGGTTATTGCTATCGGCAACTTTGCCGATTTTCACCATTTGTACCATTGGAATGATGCTGAAGCAGTCGCCACCGACCCTGTCTTGCAAGGAAAATCTCCATTTTTGAATAAAACCGTCTATCTTTTGGTTACGGTCTCTTTTGTTGGCCTTTGGTGGTGGATGAATAAGAAACTTCGTGATTACTCCATAGATGAAGACAACAACGGTTCTTTTGGGGACTTTAGTCAGATTTTTAGTTCTCGTAAATGGGCGGCCGGATTCTTAGCTTTCTCTGGATATAGTAGTGCGATTGCCATTTGGTTATGGTTGATGTCTGTGGATGCGCACTGGTATAGTACATTATATGCTTGGTACGTGGGTGCCAGTTGGTGGGTAACCATGATTGCCTTTGTGATTCTAATTGTTATTTATTTGAAATCAAAAGGTGGTTTGCCCCACTTAAATGAAGATGTGATTCATGATTTGGGTAAGTTCCTTTTTGGTTTTAGTATCTTTTGGACTTATTTATGGTTTTCTCAGTATATGTTGATTTGGTATGGTAATGTCGGAGAAGAAACATCTTACTTTTGGACTAGAGCACATGGATATAAGTTCTTATTCAGATTGATTTTGGTCTTGAACTTCCCTATTCCCTTCTTGGTTTTGATGAAAAATAGCAATAAGAGAAAGTATGGCACTTTGATATTCACTTCCATTGTAGTGATTATTGGACACTGGTTGGATTTTTTCTTGATGGTTAAGCCGGGTGTTCGCCAAACTGCGGAGCATCTTCTACATGCTGCAGGTGGACACGAAGCGGCCGGACATGAAGCAGCACATGAAGTAGCCGAACACGCAGCAGATATTCCTTTTGCGCTTGGATTTAGTCTTCCGGGTCTTTTGGAAATCGGTACTTTTATCGGCTTCTTGAGCTTGTTCCTTTTTATCGTGTTTACGGCCTTGACAAAAGCCAATTTAGAGCCTACTCATGATCCGTTTATCGAAGAAGCTAAACACCACCATGTCTAATGACGGTGTAGTGGTAGGCTGATTGCAAAAAAAATAGAACCACTCCGGCTTTGGGCGGGGTGGTTTTTTTGTTGGGTGTCTAATAAATTCCTCCTGTGTGCCATTCAAAACAAAAATGGTACTGAAGGGTCTTGCAAAAAGGCAGGTTTGCAAGGCTACTTGCGCTATTCCTGTTTCAAATGGCACAGGTGGAATTCATTTGGACGCAAAGGTTTTTTGTACTGTTCCATTTGGCGGGATGCTGCTACGCCATCCCTACACTGCCAAATGAACCTGCCTGCAGATGGTAGGTTTGCCAGGACCAAAGGGCATCCCCACTATTTATCATACACTCGTGATTTTTTTATATCGGAAGATTGATAAACTCTCGCTCCCCCACTCATCATTTCAAGACTCCCGCAAAGATAGAAATATAGTACAAGCCTGTAAGAATGAAAACAATTCCGGCGACTAGGCGCATGACTTTTTCGATTTTGGTGATTTTTTTATAGAAGGCGCCTACTTTGCCGGCGGTAAAGGCCAGTAAGTAAGTGAATAGGATGACCGGAAGTCCGGTGCCGAAGGCAAAAATTATCGGTAGATAAAGGCCGTTTGCGGAAGAAATCGTCATCGGAATTAACATGCCAAAATATAAGGCGCCGCTATAAGGACAAAAGGCAAGCGCAAATACCACCCCGATTAAAAATGACCCTAAAAGCCCCTTGTCTTTGAATCGGTCGGATAGTTTTTCCTGAAAATTGGATTTGCCTAGAAAATTTAATTTGATGATGTCAAGCATGATGAGTCCGATAATCACCAGTAATGGGCCTAAATATTTTTCTCCATTTTGATTGAAAAAACGGGCAACATGGAATTTGCTTGCGCCAAAATATAAAATTAATCCAATGACAGTATAACTGAATGCACGCCCCAAAGAATAGATGACCCCACTCAAAAAGACCTTTCTCTTGTTAGAAATATTTTTGGAAATAAATGCCGTCGCCGTGATATTGGTCGCCAAAGGGCAAGGACTAATGGCAGTCATCAACCCCAAAATAAAAGCACTGAGTATCGGGATATTATACGTATCCAGGAGGTGGTTTAGGTATTCCATGTTTTAGAGTTTCTTTAATTGTTCCCGAATCTTGGCTTCTAATTGAGTGGCGTACTTGGCTTGGTTATCTCCCCATTTGAAGGAAAATTCCGAAAGGTCTATATGATTTTCTTTGCCATCGACAATGACATTGAAGAATAAGGACGTTCCATAAGCCATATATTCTGTAACGATTTCTTCGTTTTCTTTTTTGTCAAAATTAATGGTTTTAAAGACAATAGTCCCATCTTTTACTTCTTGCGAAAATGCTTTCTCAAGCGTATATCGGGTATTGGCTTCAATGTTTTGGCAAGTGGTACAGCGGTGTGTCCCATAAAAATCTAGAATTTCAATTCGGTTTTTACCGGTTACTTTCGCTTCCGTTTCGGTTTTGGTCGCATCACTTTGTGCGGGCTTATCTGACGCCTGGCAAGCAAATAATAAAATGCTTAATAGCACTAGCCCGATGGTGTTTTTTACGTTATTCATTGCACCTTTTTTCATTTTTTAATAATTTTTTTCACCTTTCGGAAAAGTCGTTTGTATTAAAAATTGTCCGGTTTGATCACAAGATGATATTAAACAAATAGCCGGAAATAATAATACAAATCGTCACCACTCCAAAGAAAATACCGATGAGTTTCAAGGTCATTACCTTTTTCAAAAGCATGGCTTCGGGTAGCGATAAACCGACCACGCCCATCATGAAGGCAATAGCCGTTCCAATCGGAATGCCTTTAGCCACCAATACTTGCACCACAGGTAAAATACCGGATGCATTGGAATACATCGGAACCGCCAAGATGGTCGCAAGCGGCACCGCGAATAAATTATCTTTGCTCATGTATTGCTCAAAAAATCCTTCCGGAATATAACCGTGCATAAGCCCACCGAGCGCAATACCCACGATGACATAAGGTACGACACCTTTGAGAATATTGAGTACTTCTGCCCAAATGACCGGCAACCGCTGCTTAAAACTTTGTTTTTCCGCAAGGAAGACATCTTGCTCTTTTTGGGCATTCGCCAATACATTTTGTACCCATGGAGTCAGAAAGCGCTCTAGTTTTAATTTTTGCAAGATGACACCGGAAATGGTCCCCAACAATACCCCGCTAATCACATAAATAGCCGTCATTTTGACTCCAAATAATCCGACAAACAGCCCGATAGCCACTTCATTGACCAAAGGCGATGTCACTAAAAAAGCAAAAGTAACGCCCAAAGGGATGCCGCCTTTCACGAAACCAATAAATAAGGGTACCGATGAACAAGAACAAAAAGGCGTAACGACCCCGAATAAACTGGCCATCAAATACTCAAATCCATATAATTTATTTCTTGACAAATAGTTTCTGACCTTGTCAATGGGGAAGTAGCTGTTGACAATGCCCATCAAAAAGATGATGACGAACAGCAAGAGCAATATTTTGGTGGTATCATAGATGAAAAAATTTAAGGCTTCCGCCAAATGTTTCCCCTTTTCTAAGTGTAGCACATCAAAAACGACCCAATCTGCGATTTTTTGTATCCAATCAAACATTTGCCGTGGTTTTATTCGATTTTTATTTGTTCATCGCAAATATACGATTGGTTTTTGAATATTGCAAGTATTTGACTCGCAGATTCATTTTTAAGCGACAATGCACCTTTAGTTCCCGGCATTCAAACCGAAGGTTAAAGTGGACTGTTTTATCCTTGGGCACTAGATTTTGTGTATATCCAAGTGTTTTTCGACTGTTTGGGTCATCGGTTTTTAGTTTTGGTCAAGCATTTAGGTTGAGTAGCATTAATACCGGAAAAACATAAATTAGTTTATTTTTTCCCATAACGCTATTGGTCCTTCTTTTGCAAAAAATAAAGGATGCGGCTCTAAACTTCTAAAATGTATTACTTGATTGTATTTCTTGAGGTCTCTGTTTTTCAATTTTGTTAACAAATGCTGTGTTTCGAATTCCATTTGTCCGTATGTTACTGATAATTTTTCTATTTTATGGGCTACTTCAAATTTTGAATTATCAAAGTGAAACCCCCTTATTTGTGCTTCATCATAAACGTATTTCAAATACCAGTTTATAGCCGATAAGGGCTGATGCACATTTTTAAATCGTATTAATTGTGGATGATTTTTGTAGCCTTTTGTCCTGTCTTCAAGGACTTTTTTGGCTAGCAAAGTTTCCCTCCACAAAGCAACCAGACCTTTGCTATCCAGATACTTTGGATGTAATGACCAAATTCTCATGACCTATAATTTAATCATTACACCAATACTTGGTAAAACAGTACCCGACTGATTGGGCACTGCTTTTAAAACATACTCGGTGCCATTGTTGACGGTTTTATAACTACCATCCGGTTTTTTTTCGCGCACGATGTAATCTTGACCGGTATTTTTAAAATTATAAGCGTTTTGGATGTCAAGGTAAAGCATCAAAGTCCATTTGTCAAAGAAAAAGTTTTTATCAACTCTTATATCTAGCTGATGGAATGCCCTGAATCTAAGTGTATTTAATTTTGTATAATCAAGATAAGCTTGTCCTTTTGCATCCCAGGCATCTACAAAAGCAGAAGTCCCCAAATCATATGGTGTATAAGGTAGTCCTCCTACATAACGCCATTTTGCTCCCACACGCCAATTGTTTTTTAAATCTTTGGTTCCGGTAACCGTTAACAGGTGTTTGCTGTCCCAAGATGAAGGAATGTAATCTCCATTTATATCCGTAAACAAACTGCTTACAAGCGTGTAAGATGCTAATAATTTAAAATTTTTCAAATTCCAACGGTTTAATATTTCGAAACCATAAGCCTTGCCCCTTCCGGAAAAAGTGACCGAGCTTAGGCCGGCAATCGCATAGTCTGCTCCTTGATTTGCCAGGCTCGAACCTGTAATTAAGTCAATGGGGTACTGAAAATAGTCTTTGTAAAACCCTTCTACAGAGAGCAACACTTTTTTGACAAATTTGTGCTCAATTCCTAGGTTATACTGATTTAAGCCGATGTATTTTGCTGTATTGGCATTGACCAATTGCCCGGCATTATTTCTAAAGCCCAGAGTGGTATAAGCGCCCTGCTGGAAATATCTTCCGGCTGAAGCGTTAAGAGCGGTCTTGTCTGTAAGTGCCAATGACGCAGATAATCTTGGTGATGTTTGATTTAATGGATTTGCGGAGTTATTATTAAAGTCATTGGCATCGAATCGCAGTCCCAACGAAATTAAAAGCCGGTTTTGGAGTAATCTTCTTGATGCTTGGCTAGAAAAACCGTATTTGAAAAGTCTTAAATCTGTTTGATAACTAAGATTGGAAAGAGAATTGTTCAAATAAACTTGCTGTTCTGTTTTATTGGTGTATTGAGCATATTCCAAAATCCCACTGAAGCTGTATTTGATGGCTGAATTTTTAAAAGTTAGCTCATAGCGGAATTTGTTTTCTGCTTCGTTAGATTGATAATCCAAGCTTTTGGGTTGGGTTTTGTCATTGTTCGGGTATTTATAAAGCTGATTGTTAAGCCGGTTTCGGCTCAGTACAAATGTATGTGAGCCTTTATCAAAATAATTTCGATAAATGCCACCAATAGTATAACTCCATTGATTATTTATAGGAATTTGACTTAAAATATATTCCTGTGATGCATCCGGATTTTCTATTCCCTTGTTTAGGGCTAAGTGGTCCAATGACCCAAGGCTGATTATTTCAAAGCTGCTTTTTTTGTTGATATTGGTTTTCACTTTTAGCTGGTAGTCGTTATAAGTGGGCAGAAATGGTAACCCAATAGCCGAAAATAAAAATTGGAGATAGGATCTTCTTACAGAAAAAATATAGGAGGTCTTCTTACCAATAGGTCCATCAAAGGTTAAGGCAGTTTCGCTGGCTCCCAGTGCAAACTGGAAATTGGTTTTTTCGCGACTGCCATCTTTAAGCTTGAAGTCAAGAATGCCGCTCAAAGCATTGTATTTGTCAGCAGGAAAGGCTGATGAGTAAAAGTTAACCGTTCGGATAAAATCTGCATTGATAATCCCCACCGGTCCACCGGAAGCGCCTTGGGTAGAAAAATGATTCAAAACAGGAATCTCAATACCATCAAGAAAGAAACGATTCTCACTGGGGCCACCGCCACGTATGATGACATCATTTCTAAATGCCGGAGTCGAACCCACTCCCGGGAAGGATTGAATAACCCTTGAAATATCACGGTTACTACCCGGGTTACTTTCAATTTCTTTGGTTCCAATAGATTGCATCGAAACTATTGATTCCTCGTCTTTTTTAAATGGATCAACTGTAACGACTACTTCTTCTAATTCTTCGGCACTTTGTTCCAACTCAATCTCAATATATGGCATGTTACTACCAATGAAAATGTCTTCGGTCGTCTTTGGCTTATAGCCGATAAAATAAACGTTAATCTTATGATAGCCCGGTTTTAAGCCTGTGATAGAAAATTTTCCATCCAAGTCCGATGTGGTTCCAATATTGGTTCCATCAACCGTTATATTGGCAAAAGGAATCGGCTCATTGGTCAATTTGTCTGTTATTATACCATTGATGCTTCCACTTTGTGCAAAGGAAAACAATACAAAAGTATTTAACAATAGGGTAAGAAAAAACTTCATTTTGTTACAATTTTGTATTACCTTTGCAAATATACAACAATTTTGGAATAAAATTGGTTTTTTTAAAAATTTCTAAAATGGCAAATGAAATTAAATTGCTGCGAGAGCTTTTAGATTATGTTGACAGGTTTAGTAAAGAAAATAAAGCTGCCGATATTAATATTGGTGAATTCACACGGTTTTTGAACAAAAAGGTGCTTCGCCAACATGAGATGCCTGAGAGAAATCTTAACAATGAAGCCTTTGATAAGGCAGACTATGAGAACTTTAGGCGATATGCAGAAATTGAATTTTCGGCTCTACTCACCAACCTCTATCGTTTTGCCCGGCATTACGTAAAAAAAGCCTTGAAAAACACCGAAATAAAAACACTGGATGAATTTGGTTTTTTAGCGACCTTACTCAGAGAGAAAAGGATGCAAAAGAAGGAATTAATTAACCTGCACATTCTAGAGACCTCCAGTGGAAGTGAAATATTAAAACGCTTGCTTGCCAAAGGGTTTATAAAAGAATCGCCGGACCAACGTGACAAAAGAGCCAAATTAGTATCGATTACACCTAAGGGAATAGAGGTGATAATGAATTCTTTTGACCAAATGCATACGGTATCGGAAATTGTCATTGGTAATTTGACCGATGAAGAAGTCAATCAAAGTTTGAATATTTTCAAAAAGTTAGAAGGTTTTCACAAAAGTATTAACAGAGGCGACAAAAAATCTGATTTGCACACAATTTATGATAAATACATTTCGCAAGATAAAGCGTCTAGGTGACTAATGAAATATAAAGATCAACATCATGAAGCATAACGTATTGATTACCGGCGGGACCGGATTTATTGGTAAAGAATTGGCGCAGTATCTCATTGCCAACGGTCACCAAGTAGCCATTCTAACCAGGCGGAAAAAAGAGATCCCTTTTAAACAGTATCTGTGGGATATTGAAAAGGGCGAAATTGACCCTGAAGCCATTGAATTTTCTACCGCTATAATTCATTTGGCAGGAGAAAATATCTCTGCCAGACGGTGGAGCAAAATGCAGAAAAGAAAAATAGTAAGAAGTCGGATTCAATCAACTATATTGTTGTACAAATCAATCGCATCCGCTAAAAAGAAACCTTCAGTAATTATTTCAGCTTCTGCTGTAGGTTATTACGGAGCAGTTACCGGCGATGATATATTTACGGAAGAGTCGCCTCAGGGGCAGGACTTTTTGGCGGAAACTGTGGGCAAATGGGAAAAGGAGATGCTGCGTTTTTCATCGGATTTAGGGATAAGAACAGCTATTCTTAGGCTGGGAGTTGTTTTTTCTCCAAATGATGGAGCGCTTAAAAAAATGCTGCTTCCGCTAAAATTTGGTTTTGCAGCACCCATAGGAAAGGGAAGAAATTATATTCCATGGATTTCAATTCATGATCTAATGCGACTTTTTGTGTTTGCGCTGGAAAATAAAAGTGTATCAGGCATTTACAATGCAACCAGCCCCACGCACTTCACTAACAGGGAGTTAATGAAAGAAATCGCCCAAATTAAACATAAGTTTTTTATACCCTTTGGAGTCCCGGCCTTTTTACTTAAATTGGTGTTTGGTGAAATGTCATGCGTTATTCTGGAAGGAAGTCGGGTTTCTTCAAAGAAAATAAGGCAGTCGGGTTTTTCTTTTGATGATGAATTGGCTGATATCTTTTAATTATTTTTGTATCGGTGATTAGTGCCACCCGATTTTCCGAAAGGATGGAAGGGGAAAACATAGACCGATTGCCCAAATTGAACGGAGCGCAGAAAGCCAAAAGATTAGTCCAAAACTCCAAGAATGAGCCAAAGCCCGATTTTTTGCGCAAGCCAAGAGCCGAGAAAAGCAAATTCTTCCTATCTTAGCAAAAAAAAAATGCAAAAAATAACTATCTTGTTGCTCGCCTTGGCCTGTGCCATGACTTCGGCTTTCGCCCAATACGAGTTCAAAACCACAATTAATCTAGAACAAACGCCCGTCAAAAGTCAAGACCGAACCGGGACTTGTTGGTCTTATTCCACGGCATCCTACATGGAGTCAGAAGCTTTGCGCAAGCATGAAAGCCCAGTGGATTTGGCGGAAATGTTTATCGTAAGATACATTTATTTGGATAAAGCCCGCAATTATATTTTGCGTCAAGGCAAAGCGCAGTTTTCGCAAGGTGGGCTGGCACATGATTTTATGCGGGAGATGGGTCGGAATGGCGTGGTGCCCCAATCGGTCTATGAAGCGCGTCCTAAAGGCGAGAAAATTTATGACCATGATGAATTGGCGGCGGTATTGAAAGGGTATTTGGATGGGGTTTTGAAGGCTAAGCATCCGTCTCCCTATTGGCAAGATGGATTTGAAGCCATTTTGGATGTTTATCTAGGCAAAGCCCCCAAGACATTTAAGGTGAATGGGCAGGAATATACGCCGGAGTCTTACGCCAAAAGTTTAGGTTTTAATGCCAAAGATTATATTGAATTAACGTCTTTTACGCACCATCCGTTCCATCATTATTTTGTGCTGGAGATTCCCGATAATTACTCTAATGGCTTGTATTACAATATCCCACTGGCAGATTTGAAGGCCCAAACCGACTATGCTTTGGCGCATGGATACACGGTGTCATGGGATGGTGATGTCAGCGAAAAAGGTTTTGGGCGTAGCAAAGGGGTGATTGTCCTTCCGGAAAATAATAAAGATTTGGATAGTAAGGGCATCGTCAAAGAAGTGAAGCCGACACAGGACTTGCGTCAAAAAAGTTTTGAAAATTGGACAACTACGGATGACCACCTGATGCACATCGTCGGAAAAGCTAAAGACCAAAAGGGAAATAATTACTACATTATTAAAAATTCGTGGGGTAATAAAAATGGCTACGACGGGTTGTATTATATGTCCGAAGCCTTTTTCTTGATGAAGACCGTGGCGATTATGTTGCCGAAAGAAGCTTTGATGAAATCCGTGCAGCCTAAGGTTTTTATTCCGGTGAGTTTAGATTAAAGTAAGCAGATGGGTTTTCTGATAGTCTTGGGTTTTTTTGGGCTAATTGTCTTAGCTGATTTGTTGCATTATTTGGTCACCGGGGCTAAGTTTTTAAACCGGTTTTGGACCCAATTCTTGGGAATAATAGTTGTTTTTATTTATCCAATTCTTTATTTGTTTGTTGAAGATTTTGGTTTGGTGAATGATTGTTGTGCGCCAACCGCCACGTTTTCGCCGGGCCATACTTTCACCATTTATTTATGGATCGTCTTTGGGATGTGGGCTTTTTTTTACTCTGTTTATCGAAAGGATTTGGGTAGTCCAATCGTTGAAGTATTGGCCAATATTGGTTTATTTGTTGGGATAATACTAAATGTCATTTTCTTGTTTCATCTAGAGTTCGAGCTTTGGTTGGTGGGGAGTTTACCAATAATACTGCTGTTTCTTACGACCTTGGCTTACAATCAAAAGGAAATTATTCAACTCCTTTCGGAGAAAAAATTAGCCACCGATTCGATGATTACTAAGTGGGCGGTGCGTTTGTTGTGGCAATCGCCTTTAGTAAAATTGCCTATATTTTTATTGCTGGTATTGCCTTTATTTGTGGTGGTTACGACCATCTTGCTATTATTTGGGCAAGAGCCGGATTCGAGTATCAAAGCTTTTACGCAAACTTATAAGCATGGATTATCACAGCTTGATTATATGTGCGATAATGTAGATTGTGGTGGACATTATTTGTGTTCCGTTGCGGCCAATGGTCATGAACAATTGGTTAAGCCGATTAGGCTGGGTGTCAGGAATGGTGGAGTGATTGTTTGTAATCGTCAGTTATTATTGTCCAATGCCTTTGAAGAATTAATGGAAGAACGAGTGCCTAAGTTCCATCGTTTTATTCGAAAGAATTATAATAGAGTAGGGGATATGGTCCACAAATATTACGGAGTCTTTGAACGAAAGTGGGTTTCTGATGTCATTTATATTTTGATGAAACCTTTGGAGTTGATTTTCTGGTTGGTGCTTTATTCTTTTGACCAAAATCCCGAAAATCGGATTGCAAAGCAGTATTTGTCTAAAAAGGATCGGGATGCCTTGGGGGTTAGGAAATAGTAAGGCATTGATTATCAAATATTTAATGTCTAGTTGCTTGCCTTTCGACGGTTGTTACCCTTTGCCCCCTGCCTGCAGCAGGCAGATTTTTCTTTTCACCAAAACCACATGCCAACCATTAGCAAAACATATAGCCCAATTGAAACTCAAAGCGCTGCTTCACATTTTTTCCTTTGGCATCTTTGGCGGGGAGCCACTTTGGCATTTCGCGAATGACTTCAATAATTAAATCATCCACCTTGGGGTCCATTGTTGATTCAATTATTTTAATTTGCTCGGCTTGACCTTGAGTATTGATGGTGAAATGAATTTCAGCGGTATCAAATTTTTTGGCGCCCACTTGATTCAATTTCTCTTTAATTTGGTCCAGTAAAAATTGAGTGGGGTTTTCGGTTTGGAATTTTGCTTGATATTTAGGGACGACTCTTAATGTTTTGCGTATGGTTCCGGATTCTAATTGATTTTTGATGGAGTTCCTATCCTTGTAATTTATGGCGATGATGATTTCCGAGTCAAATGTAGCAGATTGTAGTAATTTACGTTGAGCGGTTGTTAATTTAATATCTTTCCCTTTTTGTACTTGAGTTTTTCCATTGTTTTTAACGGTAATTTGTGTAGATGTGTATTCTTCTATCCAAAGATCCGGGTAGTATTCAAAAAAATCTTTCATCGAGGTGGCTTTTATCAATTTTTCTCGGACAATGGACTTTTTATAGGAAGGTCGTAAGAATCCATTTAAATTGGCGGAACTCATTCTTTTTTGGTTGTTAGGAGTGGCCTTAGAGAATCCATAACCATAATTTTGGGCGCAAGCCAAATGTCCGATGGCTACTAGAAAGAAAACGACGAAGAATGGTCTCATTTTTTTTTATTTTATTCTGAGTGATGTCTGAAGATATTCTTTTTTAAAGTAAAATGCTAGAATTTTTTCTACCATTTTAATGGTGATGTATTCATCTATTCTGCGCAAGCAAAATATTTATTTTTGGCTTCTAGTAATTTGTAATCATCTAGTTATCAATGCTTTGTGAAAATGTAAGCGGTTGGTGTGCATGCCGCAACTAACATTGCTTTAGAAAAGGGAGTATATTTGGCAGAGAAACACGTGCTTACGTAAAAATACAAATTATGACTCTAGTGGTATCCCTAAGAATAGCCGATGGTGTGATATTGTCGGCAGATTCCTTGCAGACTTCCATCAGTTCCTTGAATCCGGAATTGAAAGACT
Organism: Saprospiraceae bacterium; assembly: GCA_024762995.1. Lineage (GTDB taxonomy): Bacteria > Bacteroidota > Bacteroidia > Chitinophagales > Saprospiraceae > HyVt-613. The sequence goes on from JANTGI010000026.1 coordinate 28,121, forward strand.
TCAAGGTGAAATCCCCATCAACCGGAGAAGAGATCAATATTCCGAAGGTGAAATTGCCGCCGATAAGCATTCCGTCTTCTACATCTTCTTTTGCGCAGAAGCTTTTTTCCTTTAAGAAAAAATACGGAGTAGCCATCTTCGGCTCGAATATCTTGAACGGACGCACCATCTACAACCACATCAAAACATTGGAGAAATCCATCCAAGGGGATATCTCTATGGATGAAGTCCAAAAAAGAATCCAAGCCTATTTTCAGCCGCAAGTCGATCAACAAATCGCTGCCTTTCCCAATTACAATAAAAGTCGAAGTTTATTTGGCCTACAAATTGTCGGCTTTGAAAACGGAGATGATGTGACCGGCACCACTTTAGAATTTAATTTTGGCGTCAATTCCACTATCCAAAAGCATAAAGATCTAGGATGGACGATTAGTGGAGACACGGGATTTGCCATAAAGATTTTTGAAGCAGCGAAGCAACGGAGTCCCATCAATATCGGAGCTTTTTCCTTGCAAGATGGCATTGATTTTTGTGAGTTCTTGACCAACTCAACCGCTGATTTTCAACGGTTTGCGAATATGATTCCAACCGTCGGGGGCAATGTGGACATCGCCTTGCTGACTAAATATTCAGATTTTAATTGGATAAAAGCGAAGAGCTTGACTAAGCTTTTGGAGTCTTAGATTGGGTTAATTTATTCGATTTAGGAGACTTAACGGGTAATTTTTAGATAAAAAAAACGGAAAACAAATCTGTTCGATTTGTTTTCCGTTTGTATTATGATGAAGTCGATTTGCTTTCTAAATTTCTTCCAATCGTTGCTTGATTTCCTCTAAGACCTTCTTTTGTTTTTCTAAATCCTCTTTAGCGGCTTTTTGTTCTTTTTCATTTTTCTCGATGTCTTCGGTTGCTTTTTGAATTTTATTCTTATAGTTTTTGATGTTTTTGTGCAAACGCTCGTTATTCTTAATTAACTTCGTCAATTCGCTGTCCTGTTTTTTTAGAGTCTTTTCAGCTTCTTTTAACTCTTTACGGACCTTTGTTCTGGCAACTTCTTTTTTAAATTCATTTAGGAAAGAAATGGCACGTTCATCTTGGGCTTCGTTCTCTTTGGAGAAATAACCATCTTCTGTTTTTATCCACACATGTACTAAGGTAGCATCCTTGCCCATTTTCTCAAAAGTCGCAAACAAGTCCACTGGACGACTAGCTAAATCGGCAATAGACGTCCCCAAAGAAACTTGCTCCTTTTGCTTGTTCTTTTTGACCTTACCAAAAGCACCTATATATTCCTTCCATACGGATTTTGTAAATTTGATCGGCTCGTCTATACTTATTGTATAAGCGTTGTTAATTCCTTCACTCATCGCCATTTGGCTTTGTGAAACATCTTGAGCCATAGCAGAAACACTAATGGCCATTACCAATAAAAAGGTAAATAAATTTTGCATAATTGCTTGATTTTTAGTTAAATACAGTTGTGTAGTGTTTTAGGAACAGTCTGATTGAGTCCTTTACACAGCTTTAATTTCATAGCAAATATAGGTGTTTATCCTTGGCCGTTCAAGATGATTTTGGCTTAGGTGGGCAATCTTTCCTTCAATTGTGCTTTTCATATTTTGCAGTTTATCAATCTGTGAGTACTTCTTTTACCAGTGCCACCATCTTAGGGGAGACCGCTTGTACGGTAGCAATGACTTCTTCCATGGTAGTTTCCGTCAGGCGACTTGGTGGGTAGGAGACATTGGAGACGACCGAAAGGGCCAAAACTTTGATACCTGCATGTCGGGCGACAATGACTTCCGGAATAGTGGACATGCCCACTAAATCTGCACTCAAATTATGGGCAAAAACATATTCGGCAGGGGTCTCCAAATTAGGACCTTGCATACCTAAATAAACTCCCGTTTGGGGCTTAAGGCCCAATTCTTTCGCTTTGCGCAAGGCCTTTTGACGCCAATCTTCATCATAAGTGTGCATCATATCGGGAAATCTAACCCCCAAGCGTTCATCATTCGCTCCACGTAAGGGATTCTCCGGAAAGAGATTAATATGGTCGCGAATCACAATGATATCTCCGCCGCTATAGTCCGGATTGACACCGCCCGCTGCATTGGAGACAATCAAGCGTTCGACTCCCATCATCTGAAAGACCCGTACCGGAAAAGTGACCTCCTTCATCGAATAGCCTTCATAGTAATGAAACCGACCGGCCATCGCTATCACCGGTTGGCCTTCTAAAAGCCCAATAATTAATTGGCCTTTATGACTAGCCACCGTCGATACCGGAAAATTGGGTATTTCTCCGTAAGGAATGTAAGTGGCTTCTTCAATTTCATCGGCAAGCCCACTTAGGCCTGTGCCGAGAATTATCCCCACTTTGGGGCGGAGAGTTGTCTTTTGAAGTATGTAATGCGTTGCATCTTGTATTTTCCGGTACATGTTGAAAATTTTGTTGAGGATGTTGGTTGTCTAAGTAAACACGCAAAGCTAGGTCTTTTTTTGTGAGAAGCTATTGATTTTTGTCATAAGAAGCTCATTTTTTTCCTAAAAGTAGGGGTGCCAAGCAGTTCCTTTTTTTTTTTTCGCCGGTACTAACTTTGGAGATGA
>JANTGI010000027.1 GCA_024762995.1 Saprospiraceae bacterium
TTCCCTTCAAGCCGCTGCCGGGCTTGACCCTGCGGGATCGGTCGTTCATTCTGACGAGATTCAGAAGCACAATAAACTGGCAGTAGTGGTGTTTGAATAACAAACAAAATACTTTACTTGTAACCCAATATGGATGTAGTACTTTTCTACCGAACCATTGCTAAGAATGATTCGGCAAAAAAAAGAACCAGTTTGATGGTCAAGAAAAAATAGCACCTGTGCAGGTGACCGCTCAAGTCTCATAGGGACGACACTATACAGGCCGAGACTTACGTCCCGGCCTGTATAGTTTATATGTCGTACCTACGGCACTCATCATACCAATAACCTTCCGGTAAGGGACTCACGTCCCATGCCGGAAGGTGTCGTGCCGCCGGCACTATTCGCATCATTCCTTTTACATTACCGGTTTAAAAAAAGAACCACATTTAGATACATAGAAACCAAAGGCGATTCCTTTACCCTAATATTGTGTGGTAAAAGAGCCATGTTGGAAGCTAACTCCCGCCGAGAACGGACTAATACTCACCAGATTCATGTGAAACGCCCCTTCAATGATATGCTTCTCCTCATCATGCTTCGTGACGACAAAAGAGCCGCAATTCGCATTAAAACTTCCAAAGAAACCGGTTCCTCCGTCATAGTCGCAGGATACGCTACCTCCGCCCCAAGGGCCAATGGTATGCTCTCCCACCCCAACATGGACCGGGCATTTGAAGGTCACAAGCTTGCCGTTAGCTCCACAAGCACCGGTGATTTTGATATGGTCATTTTCCACCACACAGGAAATGTTATCAGATGCACAATAATTGCTGTCCACTTCCGACAAAAACAATCCACATTTTGGGTGATGACTCGCGGAAATATCTACGTCCACATCACCAAAATGTCCGTTAGAGCAACTCACCAAATGATGTTCATCGTCATAGGCATTAAACTCAAAAGTTCCGCTACATTTATGGCTGCCTGCATCATATTTTTTAATGACTACTTTGCCGCAAGGCTTATCGGCTCCTGGATGTATCGCATAAAAATGACCGTCAGCAGAATACGTACAAAAATTACCGTTATCGGCTAGATCATAAGTTCCTTCTTGGGTTCCATCGGTACGAATTACGATTGTTTTGCCTTCAGCATCCTTGGCTTCGACGACCAAAACACCGTCATTCTCACGGGCATCCACAGAAGATGCAGTCCAAGATTGACCAGCCACATCTGCCGCTGTACCCGGCTCAATTTTATCTTTTTTACAACTGGTCAAAAATAAACCGACCATCAAAAACAAAATTCCAAATTTTTTCATTACTTAAATTTTTGGTGAATAAATCAATTGTACCCTTCCAAATTGAATGTTCAAGCCAAATAACGTCATTTATTTTATCTTAGTTCAGCCGATGCATTTTTCTCTTCCGGCGTTACTTCTTTGCACGAAAAACAACACATCCCAATGTAAATATCTAATTACCAATTATTTATAAAAAAATATTTTCTTTTATTTTCTGTTTTTCAACGACACTTTTAAGCTATTATCCATGATATATGTCATTGAATTGGAGTGATTTTTGGAGCAATTAGTCTTCTATTTGGTAATATTTTTTGGGAAGGAACTTACGCAAAAAGCAAACAAATGCACACCCAAACCAGGCCTTGGCAACCCATCTTCATTAGGCAAAACATCCTACCCGCATCTTCCAATCGCTTTCGCATTCGGCGATAGACACTCGACCCTAATAAACATTAGAGTCCCCTAATCATCCTGAATACCCAATGCGAAAAAACATCGGAAAATCGCTCCTTACCCCGATGCTTTAGATGGACACCTATTCCATTTTATATAGATAACTCTCCTTTCTCTACACCAAAGCCCAACAAATTATCCCATTTTTATCCTATTTTTTAGCCGAAACTAAAATTTTTCATGTTTTTTTTTGTTTTAGACCATAGCTATTGCTTGTTTTGCACTTCAAAAAAATAAACTTATGGCCCTACGAGTTCTTTTTCTTTTAAGTATTGTCTCTTTTTTTCTAGTATCTCCTATCTCTGCCCAAACAGATAGCAGCACAACAACCACTCAGGTAACAAGGTCACAGACCACCACGCCGAGAGTCCGCAAACCTAGATTTACCGATGGCCTTTCCTTGGATAGCGGCAAGATAGCTGATCAATTCCAATTCCTCTATACACGCTCCAACAATTACCAAAACTACAAAGTCATCAAAAGAGAATGGCTCAACAAACTAAAATCACATGTTGTCGATTCTCTAAACACCTTCAAAAAAGACTTAGCAGACGAACGCCTTTTGGTCGGCACCCAAAAAGATGAGATTGATGCACTAAATTCAAAGCTAACCAAAGCCAACGAAACCATCAATACCTTAGAAAATGAAAAAAGTAGCGTCCGATTTTTAGGCATGCAAATGAATAAAAACGCCTATAAAGGATTGGTGTGGACAATCATTGGCGGCTTACTGGGTACTCTGCTCTTTTTTATCTACCGTTTTAAGAATAGCAATACCGTGACCGTGACCACCAAAAACCACCTGGAAGAATTAAGAACGGAATTTGAAGCCTACAAAAAGCGGGCCTTAGAAAGAGAACAAAAGGTACGCCGAGAACTTCAAAATGTCTTGAATAAACGTGGAGAACAATAATTCTGATGGAGTCGCCCCTACACAGTCAACTCCCCAACCATCCCTGTCAAGCTCAAATGCACCCAACCTCTTTCAAAATCAACTCCTTGCGGAGCAATCTCACGCACCCAACTAAAAAAGTTAGATAGCTCTTCTACCTGTTTTGCCGGAGTCCGCTTGGCCACCCCGGGAAAATGATTTTGAAGGATATGGATTTGATGATTAGCCTGCTGCCAAAAATCAATTTGCAATGAGACTTGCCGATTTTGGTGCTTTTTCTCTAACAAATATCTCCGATGTATAGGCTCTGCCCCCATCTTTTCTTGCAGGAATAGGTGCAGTCGGGTCACATAATCCAACACTTCTTCCGCATCCAAATCAAGACGATAATTACCCAATATCCGCTCCACCATCATTTGATTATGTACGGGTTGGTTTTGGCGAAAGCCGATGGTCATGGCATGTAAGGCACTAGCGGCTTCCGGTAGATTCTCTATATCGGTCATCGTCAAAGGCTCCGCAAACGAAACCAAAGCTCCGGACTTAAACACTTTAGCCTGCTTAGGACGCTCTAAGTTGACATCCCAAAAATAAGGCAAATGCCCTTGATGGGATTCCTTTGGAGCGGTAATGGTCACGGCAGACATCTTCTTTTCGATAGAACTAAAGTAAGTACCATAATCATATCGCTCATAAGTCAATGGCAAGGATTGACCTTCCCACTTTAACCACTCCTTCATCGGTACATCTTCCAACAAATCAAAATCCTTGTCCCCGGTTGCCACACGATTCAACCAGCCCATCTGCCCACGTACATACGGCAAAACTAAGTAGTCTCGCGCTCTGGTGATGCCGACATACAACAATCGAGCTTCCTCTTCTTGAGCATGACGTGTTTCACTCAAATAAATGGCATGTTGGGAAAGCTGCTCAAAAAAACGGGACTTCTCCGGCTTTTTTCCGAAAGGACTTATCCAATATCTCAACCAACGATTGGCAAGCAAATTATGGACATCCATCTCCACCGATTCATTGACGATTTTTACGCCAAACGGATTTATGCGCAAGTTGGCACCCAAGCTTGCGCAAATAACCATCGGCCACTCCAAGCCTTTACTCTTATGATAAGTCAAGACATTGACCGCTAAGGGATTTTCGCCACCACTTTTTTTGTCTTGTTCATTTTGCGCAAGCTCATCCATATAAATCACAAACCCCGCCGGAGTCGAAGGACGATGAGTGCGTCGGCATAAATCTTCAAATTGCTTGGCTGCTCCGCGAAGCAAAGCGATATTGTCCAAACGCTGACTAGACCCACTCCAATGCTTGACAATCCGACGTATCTGTATGCGCTCCAAAACTAAATCCAATACTTCCGTTATCGTCATATCAGGTATCAGCTTGCGCAAATCTTGTAGTTTTTCGATAATGGGAATGTCTTCCGCCCAAACACCTTCACCTTCACTAGCCAAAAAATCATGACGATGCGCCAATATCTCTTCCAAACTCCAATCCTCCCCATATTTTAAAGCTTCCGCAACCGCCAAACTATCGTGATGACTCAACAATATCCGTAAACAAGCTAAAACCAAGGTCACTTCTGCCGTATTCACTAAGCCGACGCCGGCCACCGCAGAATCCAATCCGGCCATATTCAAAGCCCTGGACATGTCCTGTACTTCCTTATTCGTTCGCAATAAAATAGCGACATCACCCGGCCGGATATATCTTGGATTGACTTCGTTTTTGGGTTTAAACCAATGCTCTCCCTGCAACCATTCTTGTAAAGAAAAAGCCATACTCATCTGCACCCATTCTTTTTTAATAACCCCCTTGGGCTTTTCTTCATGATGCAACACCCAGTGTATCAAGGCATTCTCCATACCAACGGAATCTTCTTCGGGGGTTCTTTTGGGAACTAAGGCGACACGATCTCGGGGCATATCGACAAAAGCTTTGGTAAAAACAGCATTCGTAAAATACACCAAATCCGCCCGCGAACGCCAAGAATAGGGCAAAATATTCTCCTTTTTGATACCTCCTGTCACAGCCACAATTCCATCCATCAGGGCCGGCTCTGCCCCCCGAAATGAGTAAATCGCTTGCTTTGGGTCACCTACCCAAACGGACTCCTTGACTAATTGAGCGATTTTCCAAAAAATATCTAACTGTATTGGACTGGTATCCTGAAACTCATCAACCATCAATAAATCAATCTCCTCCTGAAGGACCAAAGCCACTTCGGGATGCTTCAGCAAATCCCGAATATGGGTTTCCATATCCGAATAATCAATCAATCCCCGCTGCTTTTTATAGGCTGCATAAGCATCAATCGCATCCATGGCCATATCAAAGACCATCCCGATAAAGGTCTCTAGGTCGCTGCGTAATTGGGGATGATGGTCCACTTGTTGTGCCGCTTCGACCAAGCCTTCCATGCAATCAATGCTCTTTTTAGCCGGCTTCAAGTTGGCCAAAGTTATCCAATCTTTCCAGACAAATCGCCCGGAGATACTGTATTTCTTTTCGATGGCATCTAATTGACCGATGACCTTTCTCGTCGTCGCAGTGGTGTCGGCCACATTGTTTTTCAAGGCATTTCTGGTCAGCTTAATTTCCGAAAGGAGTTTTTCTTCTAATAAATGCCCATCAGCCGCCGGTTGCCCTAAAAACTGAAATAATTGCTCTAGGGACTTCCTTTTGCTATTTTGTAAGTCCTCTTTCGAGAAATCGTTAATCCTGGCTTGGTCGGCAACCTGCCGGACATCTCCCCGCCAATCAAAGGGCCGAAAAGGATCACTCAAATCAAATTTGGCCACTAAATCTTCCATCGTATCCATCCGTGCTTCCGTCAAAGCGTTGACCATCGAACGGTTAAAAATATCTTGATGCTCTTCATCAGGCAGAATGTCCACCGCAGGGGAAACTCCGGCCACAAAAGCAAAACGTCTTAGCAATTGTACGCCGATACTATGCACCGTCCCTATCAGAGCATTGTTAAAAGCATGGGCTTCATCAATCAATCCTTCTTCCAATAGTTTAATCGTCACCCTTTCTTTCAGCTCGGCAGCGGCTTTGTTGGTAAATGTCGTAGCGATTATTCCATCCGCTCGCACGCCGCCCCGAATGGCTTCCACTAACTCTTCAGTCAAACGAAAAGTCTTGCCGCTCCCGGCTCCTGCAGAAATGATTTTTATATTCAAATTGTTGTATTTTTCTTGCTTTGGGCGAATTTCGGAAAAATTTGGCAAATGGATAGATTTATTTTCTTCGGGCGAGCTTCTTCCTTATAAGGTATGTATATAACAGATTGCACAAAAACAATATTTCAGACTAGGGCCAGTGTTCGTCATAACCTGCTATGCCTCCAAAATCCGCCTTGATTAAGAAAAAATTTGAAGCTTATTTTTTTGATATCTGTTATTAAATAATTCAAATTTTCCCTTACTCTGCGTTGGTTTTTCCAACATAGCTTGCTATGACTGGCAGTTGGGGTATGCTTTTATCCCTCCACTTCGTTGCGGGCTACCAAGATGTCGCTCCTATGGAGCTTAAATTGACCGAAATCTTGAAAAAGGTGTAATATGTTATACACACCCTTTCGGAATGCCAAAGGACAAACCATCGAAAAACCATTACCTTTGGGCTTTCTAACTCCTTCTTAATTGCTCGTCCCAATGAAATTGAATGACGATATCAACCAATTTATCAAACAACACCTTCACGAAAGTACCGAAAGAATCGTCCTAAATATTAGGAATAAATTCGACATAGACCCCTATTTTATCATCCAACAAATTAATGGGCGCAAAAAAGTAGCCGCCAAAATTCCATCATGGGCAAACAATGAATCCATTATTTTCCCAAATATCGTCTCCTTTGAACAGTGCTCTTCGGAAGCGACCGCCGGATATAAAGCCCGTTTGATACAAGGACATCATCTTGTTGATTTGACAGGTGGATTTGGCGTAGATACTTATTTTTTGGCTCAAAAATTCAAGCAAGTGGACTACTTTGAGCAAAACGAAGCCCTATTTGATGTCGTAAAAAATAATTACCACCAACTTCAGGTCTCCAATATACGCATGCATCACGGCAATGGTATCGATTTTTTAGAAAATATCCAACATCCCGTCGATTGGATTTACCTGGACCCTTCCAGACGCCAAGCAGATCACTCGAAAATTTTTTTGATAGAAGACTGTCAGCCCAATATTTTAGAAATAAATGATTTGCTTTTAGCGAAAGCAAAAAATGTATTAATCAAACTCTCCCCCATGCTGGATATCGACCAAATCATCCGAAAAGTCGCAGGCTTGCAAAAAATTCATATCGTCTCCGTCAAAAATGAATGCAAAGAAGTACTCTTACACATTAGCGCCACTCCGAACTTGCTCACTCCGGTTGCTTTGACTGCCGTGAATATACATGACCATCAAAACTTTGATGAGTTTACAACGACTATGGACAAACGTAAGAAAGAAAATATAACCATTCAACTCAGCAAACCTTTGGACTATATCTACGAACCCAACAAATCGATTTTGAAAGGCAATCTTCAAGATTACCTGGCAGAAACCAAGCAAATATCCAAATTAAACACACACAGTAATTTTTTTACTTCTTCCGATGAAAAAAGCGATTTTCCCGGTAGAATCTTTCAAGTCAAAACCATCATCAAACTAAAGAAAAAACAAATTACCAAGCATTTGGACAAAGGCAAAGCCAACGTCATCTCTCGTAACTTTCCACTAAAAGCATCCCAAATCTATGAAAAGTTTAAAATCATACCCGGTGGCTCTACGTATCTATTAGCCACCAAACTAAAGCAAAATGACAACGTGCTCATTGTCTGTGAACGCCTTAAATAACTCAGCTTTATCAACCCCAAAAGTGGATTAGTCCAACCCATGCAGACCGGCCCCAAAGCACCAAAAAGAAGAGACTTTGAAGGGGAATAAACAAAAATCAAAATCTATCCAAAAAATGAGTACATTTGCACTCTATTAACCGGCAAAGTAAAAAATTAGTAACTGTTTACGTTACCAAAATCAACTTAATATGTCTAAACCCGTTAGAGTTCGATTTGCTCCAAGTCCTACCGGGCCACTCCACATTGGAGGGGTACGTACTGCATTATATAATTATCTTTTTGCGCGTAAGCACCAAGGCACCTTTATTTTAAGGATTGAAGATACTGACCAAAAAAGATATGTTGAGGGTGCAGAAGCATACATTATTCGATCTATGAATTGGTTAGGCCTACCTTTTGACGAAAGTCCCGCCAAAGGTGGCCCCTACGGACCTTATCGCCAATCCGATCGAAAAGACTTATATATCCAATATGCCAACCAACTGGTCCAATCCGGCAAAGCCTATTATGCCTTTGACACCCCCGAAGAATTGGCCGCTTTACGAGAAAAGTTAACGGCAGAAAAAGCCCCCGCCACCAACTACGGCTCCGCAAGTAGAATGTCCATGAAAAATAGCCTAACGCTATCCAAAACGGAAGTACAAGAGTGGCTGGATAGTGGCAAACCTTATGTTATCCGCCTAAAAATTGAACCCGGGCAAGAAGTAAGTTTTAGGGACATGATTCGTGAAGACGTCCAATTTTCGACGAATCTATTGGATGACAAAGTCTTACTCAAGGCCGATGGGATGCCCACCTATCACTTAGCCAATGTCGTCGATGACTATACCATGAAAATCAGCCATGTTATCCGGGGTGTAGAATGGCTTTCGAGTACTGCCCATCATGTCTTATTGTATCGGGCGTTTGGGTGGGAAGAAGACATCCCGAAATTTGCTCATTTGCCACTCATTCTCAAACCCAATGGCAAGGGCAAGCTAAGTAAAAGGGATGGGGCGAAATTCAACGTACCGGTCTTTCCTTTATCATGGAAAGCAAAGAATCCCGAAGACTCTTTCAAGGGGTTTGATGAGTTTGGATTTTTTCCGGAGGCGGTCATTAATTTTCTGGCCATGCTCGGTTGGCATCCCGAAGACGAGCAAGAGATTTTCACCTTGGAAGAGTTGTCGAAAGCTTTTAGCATTTATCGGGTAAGCAAATCCGGGGCTATCTTTGACTACGAAAAGGCAAAATGGTTCAATCAGCAATATTTATTAGCGATGTCGGTGGATGAGCTTGCGCAAAAACTCCAACCACTACTAAAAAAGACCGACTACAATCCGAGTCCGGCCTATTTGAAAGAGGTCATTAAGCTTATGCAACCAAGAGCGACCTTCCTTCAAGATATTTTAGAACAAGGATATTTTTTCTTTGAAGACGTTAAAGTGTACGATAAGAAAGCGCTAAAAAAACGCTGGAAACCGGAAAAACAAGCCATCTTAGACGAGTTGGCGGACGTATTGGAAGGCGTCGATAGGTTTCTTCCCAAATACATCGAAGCGGCCATCAAAGAATGGATGGGTGAAAAAGAATTAGGATTTGGAGCGGTATTCCCTTTGATTCGGTTGGCTTTAGCCGGTACTTTACAAGGCCCGGATATTTTTGAAATGATTAGCGTATTGACAAAGCACGTTACCGTAAAAAGATTACGGACGTTTAGTGAAAAGGTCGGCGCAGTTTAATGCAAATATTTAGGACTCTGCGCACAATTAAGTAAAAAAGCCTCTTATTTGACCTTTTGATGGTCAGATGTTGGCTTCATATATTTCATCATAAAAATCAAAAAATCATGATTAACGACGACATTTTAGACGCACCGGACACCCACTAATCCTTATTAACAAAAATAGCAGAAAAACACCTTTTAAGTGCTTCTAAATGGGCATTTTTTCTGTCTATTTTGGGCATCCTAATGATTACCTTACTTGTAATTATATTTGGATTTTTGGGCTCAACGCTACTAGGTCCTATGTACTGGGGACTGTTTACCAATCAGTTAGGTGGCAGTGGAGGGCTTTTTTTGGTACTGATGTTCTATCTCTTCATCATCGGCCTACCCGTCTGGTTTTTATTTCAGTTTTCTTCAAAAGCCAAAAGAGCGATTCCTACGCAAGATCCCGTTTTATTAGAAAATGCGCTTAGATTTCTAAAATACTTTTTTACTTTCTATGGAGATATCGCTGCATTTTTCATCGGGCTATACGTGCTGATATTACTGGTCGCTGTCATGCAATAAATGATTGAAAATGCCTTATTTGGCGAAGAAAATCATTTAAAATCCATTTTTTTCTTTTTTTAGAGAAAAATTTGATACATTTACCCAAACAAAACCAAAAAAAATGAACGCTTCTTTTGAAACTAAAATGAACTCCCTACTATCTGAAGGCTATGAATTTCGCTTCGGTGACTACATCTCCAAAGGATGGAGTCTTTTGACAGCCAATGCCGGTTCTTTTATTATTTACTCATTAATTGCCGCCGTCACGGTTTTTGTAGTAAATCTTATTCCTATTCTAGGTCAACTTGCTTCATCGCTCGTTGTTTCTCCTGCCTTACTTGCCGGTTTTTATTACATGGCTAGGGAAGCAGATGTAGAAGGACACACCGAACTGGGCACCGGCTTTCGTGCATTTAATGATTTAGGGAAACTGATCCCCGTTTGGTTATTGACCTTTTTGATTACTATATTAAGTGCGGCTCCTTTTCTCCTTTTAGGAGGTTATAGGATAATCACATGGTATATGGCCATCCAGGCCGATCCCACAGCCATGATGGACGGCGGTATCCCGGACTTGGGCCTATCATACATCTTACTAATCATTCCACTTTACTTTTCAATTGCCTATGCCTTAGCGGTTCCTTTAGTTATTTTTAAGGATATGAACGCATGGGAAGCCATGGAAACAAGCCGAAAAATAGTCACTAAAAAGTGGTTTCTATTCTTCCTCCTTCAATTCGTAAGTGGATTTATTGCCGGTATTGGGGTTCTTTTATTGTTTATTGGGATATTTTTTACCTATTCGATGGTGGTCTTGCCTATGTATGCAGCCTACAAGGACATTATTGGATTTGACAGCGAAACCGATGAAGACGAATTAGACCATCTCATAGCCTAAACTTTTTAGGAGGCTTACCTTACGGTAAAACACCAATTTCCGTTATGAAAAAACATCCACAGCCATGAGGTCTATGGATGTTTTTTCGTAACAAATTAGGATTAAATTTGATTGACCCAACTTGGCAAAAGTATAGTTCTCCAATGCTAGATTTGTGAAAAAACGAAAAGCTTAACCCAAATTTTCAACGGTTTGAAAAATCACAAATCCTGAGTTGGGGAACTATAGATAAGCGTTTTGCCCAAAAACCACTAATTAACTAGGCGACAATTACTATATTTTTTATGCCACCCCGCCTGAAACGAGAGCAATAATTGTCTTTATTGATGAGGTAAAAGGAATAAACTTTGGCATGATATTTACACCCATAAAATACAAATAAAATGCTTCTTCATTAAGAATCAAGCAATTATGAATCAAAGCCCGTACTTTTGCAGCGGTTTTTTTTAACACAATAAAATTAATACAACCATGAACATCGCCGTAGTTGGTACTGGGTATGTAGGTTTAGTATCCGGTACTTGTTTTGCTGAAACAGGCAACCACGTGATTTGTGTCGATATTGACGCAAAAAAAGTAGAAAGAATGAGAAACGGGGAAGTCCCTATTTACGAGCCCGGTCTCGACGTTCTTTTCGAAAGAAACACACGCCAAGGCAGATTAAGTTTTACAACAGATTTGGCAGAAGGTATTAAAGATGCAGAAGTCATTTTTCTTGCCTTACCCACCCCTCCGGGAGAAGGAGGTGCTGCTGACTTAAAATATATCTTAGGGGTAGCTGATGACTTGTCAAAAATCATCACGGACTACAAAGTCATCGTCGATAAAAGTACCGTACCCGTCGGAACCGCCGAAAAAGTACACGCCATCCTAGAAAAAGGCCTAAGTACAGATTTATTTGATGTCGTATCCAACCCTGAATTTCTTAGAGAAGGCGTTGCAGTAGAAGATTTCTTAAAGCCTGACCGTGTAGTCATTGGTACAGAATCTGAGCGCGCTCAAAAAGTAATGACCGAACTATATGAGCCTTTTGTAAGACAAGGCAATCCCATTTATTTTATGGATAAGCGGTCAGCAGAGATGACAAAATATGCGGCTAATTCTTATCTAGCGGCCAGAATATCCTTCATGAACGAAATTGCTAACCTTTGCGAAAGAGTTGGCGCAGATGTCGATAGTGTTCGTAAAGGAATGGGCTCTGATAGCCGTATAGGAAAGCGTTTCTTATTTCCCGGTGTCGGATATGGTGGAAGCTGCTTCCCTAAGGATGTACAAGCATTAGCCATGACTGCCGAAGAATATGACTACAACTTCCGCATACTCAAATCTGTCATGGCGGTTAATGCGGACCAGAAAAAAATTCTTTCTACCAAGATTAAGCGTTATTTCTTAGGGGATATGACCGGCAAAAAAATTGGTATTTGGGGCTTAGCTTTCAAACCGAATACGGACGACATCAGAGAAGCGCCGGCTTTAGAGATTATTGAAGATTTGTTGAATGCAGGGGCTTCCATTATTGCCTATGATCCTGAAGCAATGGATAATGTTAAGGAAGTATTTGGAGACCGGATAGCTTTCGCAAAAGATCCTTATGAAGTACTCCAAGACATTGATGCCTTAGCCATCGTTACAGAATGGAGCGCATTCAGAAACCCGGACTTCAATATCTTCAAGGAAAAACTAGATGGTAAAGCCATTTTTGACGGTAGAAACCTTTACTCGCTTGACAAGATGAAAGCAATGGGCATCTACTACGATAGTATTGGACGTAATAAAGTGGGGTAATCTCCACGAACGAAGCTAACCTATGGAGTAACTATTTAGCTACGCACAGGTTTCGATATAATACCGCCTGTTTTATCCAATTTTTCATCGAGAAAACAGGAAGACCTAACATTTACTAGGAAAGCCATCTACTTTGTAGATGGCTTTTTTGTGTATAGTTCGCTTTTTTTTTGGCAAAGCCCTTATTCCCATCTAATCCGGCCCTTTCTCTTTGGGCATCGCTCATCCATAAAAAAAGGAGGACATACCTTTTTCCTATCAAATATCGTTATAGTAAGCACACAACCCTAAACAAAATGCAAATTCACAAAACAACCAAGATGACCAACACCAAGCCAATCTTTCTAAGTATCCTAGTCATACTTTCCGCCTGCAGCCAAGCTAAAAAAATAGAAATCAAAAATGAATCCGGGCAAATAACCGATACATATTATTTGTCGAAAGACAGCTTAAAAGAAGGAATAAGCACCACCTATTTTGAGACAACAGGCAAGGTCTTTTCGGAAACGCCTTTTAGCAACGGAAAAGAAAACGGAGTACGAACCATCTACTACCCTTCCGGAAAAATTGAAGAAACCAATTCCTTTGTCAATGGAGAATTTCATGGACCCAGCAAAACTTTTTACGAAAGTGGACAGCTAAAAACAGAAATAAACTATGTCCACAACAAGATGGAAGGACTCTGGACAGCCTATTATGACAATGGGCAAATCAAAGAAAAAGTAAACTTCAAAGATAATCAAGAAAATGGCCCATTTACAGAATTTTATCGCAATGGATACCTTAAAACAGAAGGTAACTACCTCAACGGTGACAACGAGGACGGAATACTAAAAATGTACAACGAAAAAGGTATTTTAGTCAAGAAAATGACCTGTAAGGCTGGTATTTGCCGTACCATTTGGAAGTTAAATGACTAAAATACATCCTTCCAACCCAATAAACATCCAAAAGCCAAAAGCCTGCAAAACTTTAACATTCTTTGCACAATATTAGTACTATCCAATCAGTTTTACAGGTGTATTTTTTGTTCACTCATCGGGAGTCCAATAGACTTTTGATACAAAGATGATTTTGTCGCCTATGACTGGTAAAATTACAATTGAAGATTTAGTGGCGTACATCTACAAAGAAGTGTCTATCGAAAGAAACACGGAAATTAAAGAAGCGTTGACTAAAAACCCTATGCTGGCAGATGCCTATTATCAGCTTAAAGAAGGCTTTGACCACCTGCCTAAGGTGAAGTTCAATCCTCCAAAGAGCACCATTAATAACATCTTGAAGTATAGCTCCGAAAGTGCTGTAGAATTACAGTGTTAGTAAGAACTTTCCAAATTCAAGAAAATCCTGAATCGACTTGTCGTTTTGGGATTTTTTTTTGACTATCTCTCCCCTTACCGGTGCTTTTGGTTCAACTCCGAAAACTCCAAGCCTTCGACCTTATTGACGACATAGACTTCGACGCGACGATTACGCCGGCGATTGTATTCCGAATCGTTCTCTACGACAGGAAATTGCCCACCAAAACCGACCGTTTCTATACGGTTTTCATCCACCCCACGGTTGACAATATACGCCTTAATGGCCACAGCCCGATCTCTAGACAGCTTGATAAGATCTTTTTCTGTACCATTAGAATCCGTATGTCCTTCTACCCGAATAAGCATGGAAGGGTATTTTTTGAGTAAACGAACCAGCTTATTCAGTTCTCCATAGGATTTGCGGAGTATTCGATCCTTAGACCGTTCAAAATATATCGGTTTGAGTTCTATTTTTCGGCCTTTACGTTTTTTGACCACCCGACTCTTTGGCGTAGGCTTTTCTTGAATAATTTTCTTACGTTTAATCGGCTTTTGTTGGACTACTTTAGGCATAGAATTCTTACTCCCATTATTGAATGCGACCACTTCTTCTTGGGCTAATTCTGTCATATGCAAGGTTACAAACTGCGCCTTAAAATACTTATAATCCATCCGGTAAAACAAATGCACTTCTTTACCGTCATACCCTTCATATTCAGCCACTAAGTGCACTTTTCTCCCTTTGGGCACACGCATGGAGAAAGTCCCGTCATCAGCCACTGCCACTTCCTTATATTCCAAAAAATTATAAGGGCGATACATGATTTTTGCACCGGGCACCAGCCAGCCGTTCTGATCAACTACATGACCTTCTAGGGCGACATATTCTTTGGCATCAGCCATCAAATCAATAGTCGGATGCTCTATTTTTACCCTAAAAATATCTTTTTTTCCATCTCTATTAGACGAGAAGAAAAGCATACCCGTATCAAAATTAAAGACCGGTTGTCCCTCATCCGAATTAGAATTAACCGGACTCACCAAAATATTGGGTTTAGACCAGTGCTGCCATGTATCATCCAACCGAATGGTCGAATAAATATTAGAACCGCCATAAATATCCGATCGATTAGAAGAAAAGAATAAGGTCCGATTGTCAGAAGCTAAGTAAGGGCTCGATTCCTTCCAAGAAGAATTGACATTACCACCCAGATTGATGGGGTAACTCCATGTACCTGAAGGCTTCAAAAAAGAAACATAAATATCCTGAAGCCCCTTAGAATCTGCTCTTTTCATAGAAATTAACAGGGTCGTCCCATCACCACCCAAAGTCAAACTAAGCTCTTGTCTCGTGACATTAAACCCTTCAATATCAATGGGTTCCGGAAAGGACCATTGACCGTCAGGAAGGCGCCGAATCACCGAAAATCCACCCTGCATACCCCCTTTCGGAAAAAATTGATTCATCACAACAAAAACATTGGGATTAGGTGTCGTCGAGCACAAGCTATTCGGCAATGCACTATTGACCGGATAAGGTAATCTTTCCACTTTCTCCACAGCACCATCCTCGGCAAGATTTGCGACCCAAATATCTTGGTTAAATTTGGAGTGTATCGGGTCAGAAATAGTCACACCGGAAATCTGCTCATAGGTCTTTCGTAAACTTTTGAGATAGAGACTATAGGACATTTTCCAAAACAAATCTTCACCTTGAAAAAATAAAGAGCGCTCATAGTCATCCGCTCCGACTCTGGTAAAAAACAATTGCTTCCCATCATTGGACAAAACGGGCATCATCTCATCAAAAGGTGAATTTATCTCCGGAAGAAGTTTTTCTACGACAATTTTAGTCAAAGTGTCTTTTTGTACCAAATCTTGACCAAAAGATAAGTTTGCACAAAAAAATAGAAAAACAAAAAATATAAATTTTAACTTTTTCATTTCAAGTATTATTTCAATTAGAGTACTCCGGCGATAATAATAAGCTACCTGCCAAAGTATCTTCCAATTGATATTCTAAACTCAGGGAGTCATTCAGGATGGATTTGGAAAAAACAAGCCCCAAACCCTTTGCATAGATTTCCGTTTTATTGAACTCTAACTCCTGCCATCCATCCGACTCCGTCACAATTAATTCTTTCACGTTCATCTTTATGGCAGGTATTTCCTTGCCTTTGAACCGAAAGGTGGTAGGCCCTCCATATCTTCTATTACGTACAAGTGTGTATTTAAACTCCGGATTTTTAGGAAAAAACCACTTCGCTTGAAAAATATACACTCCTCCGTTATCTTCAACATAAAAAGGGTAAGAAACGCCACTCTCAATATCTAACGTAGCCGTATCTACCTGCCCCGTAGAATCCATGTCCATGATCTGATAATTCACCACCTTACTACCGGATGGCAATATCTGCTCTGTCAGCTTCTGCTGAACAGAAAAATCTTCACGCAATTCTACAATATTTAGGTAGAGTGAGTCCTGTTGTTTTTGCGTTTGCAAATGCCAGTAGAATTCCGGCATTGTTGCATTTTTATACTTATATACAAACATCATACCGCCATCCAAATTATGTATTGGAAAATAGTATGATTCAATGTTAATTTGATTATTTGGCGTCTGTTTACATCCGACCATCACCAAAATTACAAAAATAATCCACAGCCACAGCCGGCTGGCTGACATTAAGTCCAACTTTCTGTAAAAAAAATTTATTTCTAGGACAATATGTCTCATTTTTTAGGCTTTTAATAGGATGGAACGATTCCTGATGTAATTTTTAGGGTTAAGAGTAACCTTTTACGTTTTTTCTGCAAAGATACACGCAAAACTCTAAACGAATAATGGTCTCTTCTTGTTCTTTTGCATGAACATCGGTAAGTTAGGCAAGGCGGTTTTTGACTTAAAAAATCCTTTTTGTGCCTGCCTGCCCCTGCAGGTCTGTTTTTGCCTATTTTTGACACATGGCCCCGCTACGTTTCAAAAATTTGTGCCCTACCTTACCGGTAGGAAGGCTTAACACCCGCAAAATGCTTATTTTCTGTCTAAAAACAAGAGACCCTAAACCGTTACATGAATAGTTTCATTACCTTTGCATCTTGTTTGTCCGATTTGTTTAGTTTTTAGCGAAAGCAAGTTACAACAATTATCTGTTTTGACAGGCATAGATTGCTCAACAGACACCAAACCTTTAAAATCTACTTCTTAAATAAAAGATATGCTCAACTTTTTCAAAAAAACCATCAAGAAAATTGTCGGGTCAAAACAAGACCGCGACATGAGTACCTATGGCCCTATGGTGGACCAAATCAATGCCCGGTATGAGACTTTACAAGCATTGTCTAATGATGAGCTCCGAAACAAGACCTTAGAGTTTAAGCAAAGAATTGCGGACTATCTCTCCGAAATAGACCAAGTCATCATGGAGACGACCGAACGTGCCAATAGCTTGGATGACTTTGCAGAAAAAGAAACGCTTTTTGATGAAGTGGATAACCTGCAAAAGGAAAGAGACAAACACCTTGAAGAAGTTCTTCTTGAGCTTTTGCCCGAAGCCTTTGCCGTCGTCAAAGAAACGGCTAGGCGTTTTACAGAAAATGAACGCTTAAAAGTCACCGCTACGGAGCATGACCGAGAAATCGCCGGTAGCAAAAACCACGTCCTTATTGATGGTGATACCGCTTATTGGAAAAACGAATGGATAGCCGCAGGTGGTGAAGTCAAGTGGGGAATGGTCCACTATGATGTACAGTTGATTGGGGGCATGGTGCTCCATGACGGAAAAATCGCCGAGATGGCAACCGGTGAAGGTAAAACCTTGGTAGCCACCTTACCCGCTTACCTTAATGCTTTGGCCGGTCAAGGGGTACATATTGTCACCGTCAACGACTACTTAGCCAAACGGGATAGTGAATGGGTTGGACCCATTTATGAGTTTCTTTTGCTTACCGTAGATTGTATCAACAATTATAAGCCACACTCCGAAGGACGCAAAAAAGCCTATGACTCGGACATCACCTTCGGTACCAATAACGAATTTGGGTTTGATTACCTTAGAGACAACATGGTGGTGTCCCCTAATGAACTCGTGCAGCGCAAGCATCATTATGCCATCATTGATGAGGTGGACTCCGTATTGATTGATGATGCACGAACTCCGTTGATTATTTCCGGACCTATTGAGCAAGACGAAGAAGAACAAGAGTACGTCGCCCTCAAGCCTACCGTGGAAAAATTAATCCAAGAGCAGCGGAAAATTGTCAATAAGTATTTGAATGAAGCCAAAAAAGAATTTGAGCAAGGCAACGTAGGTGTCAATGAAGGAGAAGCCGGTTTGGCGCTTTTGAGAGCGCACAGGGGACTTCCCAAATATCGTCCATTGATTAAATTTTTGAGTCAAGAAGGGGTCAAAGTAGAACTTCAAAAGACCGAAAATTTCTACATGCAGGAGAAATCCAAAAATATGCACATTGCGGATGCTCCGCTTCTATTTGTGATTGATGAAAAAAATCGGTCTGTAGAGCTGGTTGATAAAGGACTGGAATTTTTGTCCAACTTGACTTCAGACCCTGATTTTTTCAATATGCCGGACATCACTTCGGCGATGATGGAGATAGACCACAACACAGCTTTGTCGGAAGACGAAAAAGCAACCGCTACGGAGAGTTTGGCGCAAGACTTTTCTGTTAAGTCAAAAAGGCTTCACTCCATGCACCAATTATTGAAGGCCTACACCTTGTTTGAAAAGGATACGGACTATGTCGTCATGGATGATGAAGTAAAAATCGTCGATGAGCAAACCGGCCGGATGATGGAAGGGCGACGCTACTCAGACGGATTGCACCAAGCATTAGAAGCCAAGGAAAGTGTAAAAATTGGAGATGTCACCCAGACTTATGCAACTGTCACCTTGCAGAATTACTTCCGAATGTACCACAAATTAACCGGTATGACCGGTACCGCCGAAACGGAAGCAAGGGAAATGTGGGAAATATATAAATTAGACGTGGTCATCATTCCTACCAATAAACCGATTATCAGAGATGATAGACAAGACTTGGTTTACAAAACAGAAAAAGAAAAATACAACGCTGTCATTGAAGAAATCTCAAAATTGGTCAAAGCCAGGCGTCCGGTATTGGTGGGTACGACCTCGGTTGATATCTCTGAAACACTCAGCCGCATCCTCAATCTAAGGGGCATTTCTCATAATGTATTAAACGCAAAGCAACATCAACGAGAAGCCGAAATCGTTGCGGAAGCAGGCCTTCCGGGAAAAGTGACCATCGCCACCAACATGGCTGGTCGGGGAACAGATATCAAGATCTCTGATGAAGTAAAAAAAGCCGGCGGTCTAGCCATCATCGGTACGGAAAGACATGAATCCAGACGGGTGGACAGACAGCTTCGTGGTCGGGCCGGTCGTCAGGGAGACCCGGGCTCTTCTCAATTTTTTGTCTCATTAGAAGATAAATTAATGCGCCTGTTCCAATCCGAACGTATCGCCGGAATGATGGACAAAATGGGTCACAAAGAAGGAGACGTCATCCAACACTCCATGGTCACCAAATCCATCGAACGTGCCCAAAAGAAAGTAGAAGAAAATAACTACGGCATTCGGAAACGACTCCTTGAATACGATGATGTCATGAATATTCAGCGGGAAGCCATCTACAAAAAACGTAAAAATGCCCTTTGGGGTAGCCGTTTATCGGTAGATATTTACAATATGATTGTCTCCCTTGCGGAAAATGTAGTCCAATATGCCAAACAAAATAACGACTACAACGCCTTCAAGATGGATGCCCTTTCCATGTTTGGTCTTACGCTAAATATCACTCAGGAAGAGTTTGAAAATAGCTCGACGGACTCATTAATCCAACAGTTTGAATCAGAAATCCTAGAAACTTATCACCTCAAAAAAGACCGGTTAAAAAAGATTTTGCTGCCGTTTATTAAGGACGTTAAGATGAAGGAAGGCGATCGGTATAAGCGTGTACAAGTGCCTTATACTGATGGAAGTTCTAAAGACTTGGCCATGGCCGTAGATATTGATGATGCCATCGAAACCAACGGTGATTCCATACCTTTAGACATTGAAAAGATTGCAACTCTAGCCCTTATTGATGACAATTGGAAAGAACACTTAAGAAGCGTGGACGAACTAAAAGACTCGTCCCAAACAGCTTCTTTCGAGCAAAAAGACCCCTTGGTTATCTACAAAATGGAAGCCTACAACCTTTTTGAGAGTTTAATCCACAAAGTCAATCACTCTGTGATTTCTTATCTAATGAAAGGTCACTTAGAAGGCTTTGACGAACACAATATCAGAGAAGCGAAACAACAGACTTCCGCCCTACAAAATGTTACGGAATCCCATCCTTCTATGACTGATGGGCAACAATCCGCCAAACAAGCGGCCTCCAATGTCGGGCAAAGAAAAGTACAGGAAACCGTCAAACATACCGGCCCAGTCATCGGAAGAAACGACCCTTGCCCTTGCGGAAGCGGTAAGAAATACAAAAAGTGCCATGGCAGAAATGCCTAAATTAGGTAATGTACCTATAAGAAAAAAAACACGAACTTGAATCGCTAAGCTCGGAGAGTAACGGAGAGATTGATCAGCCAAAAAACTCCTTTTTTTCATCCTAATCCGTACCTTTGCAGGACGATGCCATTAATACTAAAGAAAAACATAACTCCCGAAGGTGTTTGGGGACTTTGGGACATTACGGAGCCGGAGTCTTATTTTCTGAACCAACTGGATTTGACCGTTATTGAGAAGGCCAACTTAGACCAAATCAAAGGTCATCGCCGGCTACAATGGTTGGCTGCACGCTGTCTATTGCATCTCCTTTCGGAAAGGCACTTACGCGGAGAAGTACTAAAAGATGAATTTGGGAAACCAT
The DNA here is from genome assembly GCA_024762995.1 of Saprospiraceae bacterium. Lineage (GTDB taxonomy): Bacteria > Bacteroidota > Bacteroidia > Chitinophagales > Saprospiraceae > HyVt-613. The sequence continues at coordinate 20,654 of JANTGI010000027.1, forward strand.
TTTTATCCGGTGCAGATTGGGACATCTCCTTATCTCACTCTAACGACATGGCAGGTGTTGCCGCATACCCTAAGCCGATTGGTATCGATGTCCAAAAAATAGTCCCCAAAATTGAACGAATCGCCCACAAATACCTGAATGCCTACGAAGCGGCCAATATCCGTTATCGCCATCGACTGGAATACTTACACCTTTATTGGGGAGCCAAAGAAGCGATGTACAAAGCCTACGGACGTAAATCCATCGACTTTAAAAGACACATGAATATCGAACCTTTTTCCTTTAATGCCAAAGGCGGAAAAATGGTCGGCACCTTACAAAAGGAAAACATACACATAAAGTTTGATATTGACTATGAACTTTTTGGCCCCCTCGTGGTGGTCATTGCCAAGAGTTTATGAGGAAGCACCCTTTCCACCCGTTACAAGCCAACCCAACAAGCGTAAGAGCATTCAAACTTGGCCAAAATCCTCCGGAGTATTCACATTCATCAATTTTTCAGGGGCACTAATTTCTAACAATTCGATATCCGAATTAATCAACACCTTGCGCGGGCAGCTATACCCTTGCGCCAAAAAGTTTAATAAAACAGCATATCCGGCAGGCTCCCATATCGTCACCAAAGGCTCTGGAAATCTAGACTGCTCATTCAAAAATGCGGTCGCCAATTTTCGACTATTTCGACCATCTACTAATTCCTGAAGCCCCTGTTGATCCATTTTTGGCAAATCTACTGCCATCACCAACCACGCCTTATCCGGATGCCGCTGAAAGGCCGACAAAATGCCTCCATAAGGCCCCAATCCCAAAAAAGTATCCGGTATAAATTCAAAACCGGATGTCACTTCTCCGGCCTGATCACCTCGCCCCGAAAAAAAAGTTTTTTGGGTAAAAGTGCTTAATAATTCTGCGACGTATTCACGTTGTGGCTTGCCATGATAAGCAATAAGTCCCTTATCTCGCCCCATTCGACGACTTTTGCCCCCCATCAATACCAAGCCATATAACTCAGGCTCCTGATACTGCTTCCGCAAAAAATCAACAATCCCCTCCAAATCCCCATAGTCCAAAACCGGAACATTACCGACTTTTTCCGAAAGGAAATCATAAATCTTCTCTCTATCTTTGAGCAATACCAACCCGACATCGGTCAAGCGATCCAGTTTTTTGGACAAAGAATTTTCTTTTACGGAGTCAATAACGACGATTTGCCGTTGCCCCTGAAAATGATTTCCATTAAGTAGCAACATCCCCGCTTGGTTAAAATAAGGGCGAATTTGCCATTTATTCAAATCCTCCCGTGTACGAAATTCATGTACCCGGTGGTGGCGCGTATAAGACAAATAAAGGTCTGACGAATCTTGCTCTCCTGCATGAGAAGCATCCAGATACGCAATTTTAAAATCCGGTAATCGAGCAGATATGTCTTGGACAAGGGATTGAATATGAGCACAAGTGGTACCGATGATGGCCCATTCTTGTCGCCCAAAATCTCCCGCAAAGGGCTTCTCTAGTTTGGTATGTTTTTGATGTTTCATCCAATTAAATTTACGAAAATTGCAACGTGTAGCGTCTCCCTTTCCTTATCGAAATTCCCAGAGTGGCCAAGCACTCCCTTTCGGGAAAAAAGCGGTGTCCATCGGCAGCTCCAAAAAACCATCGATTCTCGCTAAATTCGCCAAATCCCCTGAGCCATTCCCTTTCATCGGCTGTGCCCAAGTAGTGCCGTCGGCATGGTTTACCTTTTTTACCGAAAGGAAATATTGCATCTCCTTATCAAAAGAAAAATCTTCTTGTAATCGAGCATATTGTCGGGTCATCCCCTCTAAGCCCAAACACCGGCGCAACCAAGGCAGCACATAGCGAATCGTGCCCATAAAAGTCGAAACCGGATTACCGGGCAAGGCAAAAATAATACAGGAATCGGTCTGCCCAAACCAAAAAGGTTTACCCGGTCTCTGGGCCACCTTATGAAATAATTTTTCAACGCCTAGTTCATCCAAAACTTGGGGAATAAAATCAAACTTACCCATAGATACGCCCCCACTCAGTATCACGACATCATATGCGGCCAAGCTCATTTCCAGCTTCGCCCGGATTTCTTCTTCCTCATCATCGATATGCAAGATGTCCACCTGTACGTTATATCCTCCCAAACTTGCTGCAATCGCATAGACATTAGAACGCCGGATTTGGTGGGGTTCAGGAGTTTCTCCGATATCAACCAATTCATTACCTGTGGAAATAATCGCCGCCGTAGGTAATCGCCTTACCCAAATTTTTGTTTGACCGATGGTCGCCGCAATACTAATTTCAGCAGGGGTGATGATACAACCCTGTTTGACAATCACCTCCCCTTGCTGATGATCCATACCCTTTGGATGAATATGTCTCCCCTTTTGGATGGTATATCCGGGGCGTATGGTGGCCACACCCTCCTTTATTTCTAACCATTCGTATTGCACCACCGTATCAAAGCCTATGGTCAATACGGCTCCGGTCATTATTTCTACACAATTCCCTTCTGCTTCTGCAGCTGCCCGGGGCGCCCCCGCTGCTTGCACTCCCAATATCGGAAAAGAGCGTTGTCCCTTCGCATAATCTTCGTACCGGATAGCGATACCATCATACATGACCCGATCAAAAGGCGGCAAATCACGATCACTCTTTAAATCTTCCGCTAATACACGCCCTAAAGAATTACCTAAGGTGACTTCCTCAACTCCAAAATCCCGAATTGTGGTGTTTATTAAGCGGGTAGCTTCTTTGACTGTTATCATAGAAACAAAGGTAATCAAAAAAAACAATCAATGGCTCGCCGCTGATAAAATATACCGCCAAATATCCACCACAAACACCATCTATCGCATTAGCCATAAATTAATATATTAGTAATCAAATTGTTATGTTTACAAAAATTTGGTCATCTAAAAAGTTGTTTGGAATTTGTGCCTATGAATACTTTGAGAAAAATGACCTCCGGTCTCTTAGGATTGCTGTATCCTAGACTGTGCCTGTCATGTGGCTTGGAACTCCCGCCGGGTGAAGAAAAAATTTGTCTTCATTGTGTGGCGGATATGCACTTTACGGACTACCATCTTTCCTTGGAAAACCATTTTTCGGATAGACTATTTGGTCGTATTCCCTTTTATGCGACTTCGGCCCTACTCACTTTCCGTAAGGGTGGCAAAACCCAGCCCATTCTGCACGAACTAAAGTATAAAGGAAATCACCAAATCGGTGTTGAATTAGGCAGACAACATGGGCGGATTTTACAAGAATCACCTTATTTTCAACAACTCGATTGGATTCTTCCTGTCCCGCTTCACATCAAAAAGAAAAGATTAAGAGGCTATAATCAGAGTGCGGTCTATGCCCAAGGCCTTTCGGAAATACTCCAAGTACCTTTTAGTGACCATATCCTTATCCGAAAAACTTTTACCGAAACGCAAACCAAAAAAGGAAAGGACGAGCGCTTCCAAAATGTAAATAGCGTATTCGGTGTAGCCCAACCAAAACTCATCCATCAAAAACATGTACTCATTGTGGATGATGTCATGACCACCGGTGCGACTCTAGAGTCTTGTGCCAACGCTTTGCTTAGCGCAGCAGATGTTCGCATTAGCTTTGCCACCATCGCTATTGCGGAATATTAACTTCCGAGCCGTCTAGGTAACGAGATTGCAATGATGCACCAACAACACAAAATATAGCTAAACAAACCCGCCAACATCGGAGTATATGCCTACATACTCATATACTGAAATGATTTATCCGGTACCGAAGTCTATTTGGTCGGAGATGTGACCTTAATTCGATAAAAAATGGACTTGCAAAAATGGCATCATTGAATTGCCGGAGCTTTGGTTGCGGTTATGTGGCTTTCAAAAAAAAATATTCTTCTATCTTGATTATTATATTTTTTTTACATAACTTGCACTCATTATTTTTTATTCGCCCAATTTAATTAGATAAAACAGATGCTGCCTCTTGCGCAGTTCCACATTCGGTGTTTTCTAATGCTGTTTTATTTGTAAAGGAATTTTAATCGCACCATCTACGATGGATGGTTGTTTATTTTTTAATTTAAATATTTTCAAGATGAAGTACATTAAAATCATCACCCCCCCCATTTACTTATAATTGCCTTACTACTAGGTAGTTATACATTTTCGTTTTCTCAAACATTTGGCAGAGTTATGTTTAACATACCACCAGGCATAAGTTGCAGCCCTTACCTGCAAGCTCTAAACGGAGCACCGATAGTAGGAGCAGAAGTGCATTCATCTTCCGGTACTGCTTGGAACGGGGTCGCTACCGACATCACCGATTACGCAGGAAAATATGGAGTAGTGCCGAATTGCGCTTGGAACGATCCGAATCCCATTTCCAGTACTTGGGTTGTCTCTCCTAAGGTAGCCAACACAATGTTCTCCCCAAAGTGTGGTGTCTCCGTAGAGCATGATTTCCTATTACCCCATCCGGAAGAAGCTATCTTTTCGATGAATGACTTGCCTCAAACCTACGATGATCGCTACAATATCACTCTCTGTGACCCAAACGACGAACTAAAACTCAACTTGCTCGGTCATTGGATTCAATTTGGCACCAAATACCATGTTCGAGTATTTCTTGCTGATTATGCCGGAAATCCTGTCGGATTGCCTGTTTATGACCATGTTGAACATAACTTGATGGGACTACCAACAAAGGTTGATTTGGCAGGTGTTGTCGATTATTTACGTCAAAATGTACAAGACCTTGAAGAAGTCTTTTATGTGGAACTCGAAGTAGGTAATTGCAATGGATGGAAACCCATAAAACATGATGCACTATTCAGACTTCGAGACCTTTCCGGGCTGACTTTGGAGAATTTGAAAATACAACCTGTCCCAAACCATCCTCCAATTCCAATAAACAACACTTCTTGCACAGTCCCTATAAACACTTCTTTTAGTGGTTCGGAGATTTCTTTTGCAAGCGTCACAGGAACGGCTGATCAAGTTTATTTGAAAATAAGTCAATACGACCTTAATTGCCAAAGCACCGGAAAAATATTAAATGGTATTACTTTAGATGTTAACAACACCAGTCAACTTTCTATACCCATTTTTTGGTATTTCGGTGCATCCTTAGACCCCAATCCGGATCCCAATTATGGAACACCAACTGGCTCCCCAAGCAACTCGTCAACAGGCACTAATTTTTATCTAGAATCTTTACTTGCGGGTGTTTATACCAATTTTTCTTATAAAGTAGAGGTAATTGTTAGCAATCCTTGCAAACAAATTCTCACTTCTTTTTGGATACACCCAACTCAATTTAAAACAAACAAACTAACTGGTTTTGAAACTTTTCATTTAGTAACAAATCCAGTATTCGACCAGCTTAATATAAGCTATTCAACTTCTGAATCACACTTAATTCAGCTAGTAGTCTATGACCAATTGGGACAAGTAGTAATAAACAATACAAATCAAAAACCAATTAAAGGAATAGGAAATATTAACATTGACGCTTCCTTTCTCAAGCAAGGAGTATATTATTACTCTATCTACTCAGATAACCGACTGATCACTACTGATAAATTTGTAAAATAAAAAATCGTGGGGTACGGTATTTTACATACCGTCCCCCACTCTTTAAAAACCAATATTTATGAGAACCTACTTTATTATTTGGTTATTAGCTTTTAAAACAATTGCCTTTGGGCAATTTTTTACAAAATATCATGAAGAAAACAATACACCAATTGACTATCTTTTTGAAAATATTCAAACTACTCCGTCAAATCAGATAATAGTATATAATGTGGATCATGCTTTTAGAATTGACCAGCAAGGAAATATTTCGAAAAGTTATAAATACAAAAGATTGGTCACCGGACAGCTAGAAGATGAAGAAAAAAATACTTATCTCGCAAGTTTTGTTCCCACTGCAGAAAATGTACTCCAGAAATTGGATTCAAACAACCAAGTTCTTTGGACAGATAGATTAGATTATTTGTCAAGTGATTATGCCTTTGTCAATGGCTACCAACTTTCTCACAAAAAGGAAAGTAATCATATCTTAGTTCAGCTCAATACAGGAATTGAAACGTCGAATATTCTAAGCTTATCTACATTGGACGGAAGTCTAATTTGGGATAAAAAAGTGCCAAACATTTTAGGGGTTAGGATTATTGACAATGGTGACTACATCTATTTTTTGGGACAAAGCCTTCTTGAAGGATATATACTTAAATTATCCCCTCAAGGAAATATTGTATGGGAGAAGAAAGTTAAAGGAGTAAATGTAAAAGATATCAAAGTTCTACCATCAAATGATATTATAATTAGTGGGGTTTCTGCAGTTAAAGATGATCCATTTATGATTATTCTACGGATGAACCCGCATGGAGAAATTCTCTGGTCTAAGAAATGGCTCACCCGAAAAGCAGGAGTTTCAATCACCTCCTATAGAGCAAATGTTTTCAACTTGTCCGTTACCAACCAATATATTTGGGGAACTATTCAGTTTGCCGGGGAAACTGATATTCAATTCTACAAATTATCACCAACGAATGGAAATATTCAATTTGCCAGATACTTTTTAAGTAACTCTTACACCACCCTTAATGCAGCATATATTAATAACAACGTAATTTTTAAAACAGATTTTCAAGCCATAAGAATGCTGCCCTTTGATTCTATTTTTACAGACTCCTGTTTTTCTCCCATTTGCATATTTAATGAAAAGCAAGATCATCCTGTAATATATGATGTAAGTATTTGTGTTAATAATAATGGGTTGGTAATTTCGGAAACGACCAATTCTCTAATAAGTAATTCCTATTTCCTGCTGACTGAGCCTACGACTTGTCTGCCTATTACCCCAAATCCCGCGTTTATAGCCGATACAGTTTATTGTGTTGGGGATGAATTTAGGCCAGTACCTTCATCCATTTTTAAACTAGGAACTTCTTACTGGTTGTCACCCCTTTGGCCGAATGATACAATTATAGGAACAAATCCTTATTTCCCAAATATAGTCAATGAAGGAACATTTTTCGTCAAGCATCAACTCTACACCGGTGGATGTTTATACGAGGATTCTATACAGATTTCTGTCCGGCAACCCTCCATTGACATTGCAGGGGATTCTATCCTATGTCCAAATGATACTATTTGGTTAACGGCTTCATCCGATGATGATGCTTCCGTCGTTTGGAATACGCTGGATACCGGCCCCGAAATCCCTGTTGATTCGGAAGGACTGTACAAGGCAACAGCCACAGACAGTCTAGGGTGTATGGCTTCTGACAGTCTCTTCATTACTGCCGGAAAAAATCCTGAAATCTTACTACCGGATGATTTAACTATTTGCGATGCATCTTTATTTGAAATTGTGCCGACAGCCGCCTCCGGCTCCATCACTTGGTCTGACCAATCCGTGAGCCCAACCTACATTACATCAAAAACCGGCATTTATACCGCTCAAACAGAGACCGTATGCGGCATGGCCATAGATTCTATCCAAGTGACCTTTAAAAATTGCGAAGTCGGTGTTTTTGTCCCAAATGCTTTCTCTCCTAATCATGATGCTTATAATGATTTCTTAGAAGTGTTTACACAAAATGCAACCGTTCTTGAGATAAATATTTTTGACCGGCTAGGCAATCTTGTTTATGCACACAAAGGCGCACAACCGATGTGGGATGGACAGTTCCGGAACAAACCCGCCAACATCGGAGTATATGCCTACATACTCAAATACCGAAATGATTTATCCGGTGCCGAAGTGTATTTAGCCGGAGATGTAACCTTAATCCGATAAAAAAAATGGACTTGCAAAAATGGAATCATTGGATTGCCGGAGCATTGGTTGCGGTTATGTGGCTTTTCCCGCAAGGGGTATCTGGTCAATTTCACCCTAAAAAATGCCTTACGGAAATCATTGGTGCTCAAAAATTTATCACTTTCCTGCAACCAAACTAAAGAAACAACCCAAAACAAAACCACAGCACCCAAAGCAATGTTACTATTTTGTCTCATTTCCAAGAGCCAAGAGAGCGCTATAATAAAACCCCAACTTATGCTCGTCGTCCCGGCAGTTGGGGCATTGCTCCACTAGCATAATTACCCGGAGTGTCATACTGCTTGCGTAAATAAAAACCCACAAGAGCGCCAAAAGCAAATCCCCCGATATGCGCCCACCAAGCAGTCCCTCCGTTATTGGTCTGAATACCTAGAGACCCGAAGCCATTCAATAGCTGCTGGCCTATCCAGATACCCAAAAAAGCAATCGCCGGCCAACGAAAAACCCGCATAAAAATAACCAACAATAACTTAATCTTTGAACTCGGAAACATCACAATATACCCACCCAATACGGCCGCTATCGCTCCACTGGCTCCTACCATGGGAATATTGTTTAGTGGGTCTATGAGCACGTGGGTAAGTGCGGCCGCCACGCCTCCAACCAAATAGAATATTGGAAAAAACACGTTGCCGATGACCGCTTCGATATTGTCGGCAAAAACCCACAAAAAAGCCATATTCCCTATCAAGTGCATCCACCCACCATGCATAAACATGGCTGAGAAAATCGTCAAATAATTGTGCCCATGTGAAATATTATTGGGAATCGCCCCAAAATCCCACACAAATTGATTACCCGAAGCAGGGCCTAAAGAAAATTGATACAAAAAGACCAATACATTCAATGCAATAAACGCATAACTAAAATAGGGCTTATAACCGCCCTCTATTTGATCATCACCTATTGGAAAAAACATTTCTTTTTTTCTCAAAGGTATTCATTTTTTTTATAATTGTAAAGTTCTCTCTTTTTAGACTGAAAACAGCTACATCAATCTAACCCCATTTTGTCTATTTACATGACAACGAACATTGGCGAGACAAAAGACCTACTTTTTTGACGGATGAAGCCCAAATTTCCTTATCTTTGCTGCATGAGTGAATTCATCGTATCTGCCAGAAAATACAGACCAAGAGCTTTTGACGAAGTCGTGGGACAAGGCCATGTCTCTGAAACCCTTCGCAATGCCTTAAAAACCAATCAGATAGCCCATGCTTTCTTATTTACGGGACCACGGGGAGTGGGCAAGACCACCATGGCTCGTATTTTGGCACAAGTGCTCAATTGTGAAAACCCTTCCGAAAATATGGAAGCCTGCAACCAATGCTCTTCTTGCCAGTCATTTAACGAAAGTGCCTCTTTCAATATCATTGAACTTGATGCCGCTTCTAATAATAGCGTCGAACACATCAGGGCCCTCATCGATCAGGTACGATTTCCTCCGCAACAAGGCAAATACAAAGTCTTTATTATTGATGAGGTCCACATGTTGTCCTCCCAAGCCTTTAATGCCTTCTTAAAAACTTTGGAAGAACCACCGCCCTATGCCATCTTTATCTTGGCGACCACCGAAAAACATAAGATTATACCCACCATCTTATCGCGATGTCAGATATTTGACTTTAAGCAGATTCAGGTACAAGATATCGTCGCCCATCTTGAGAAAATCACCCAAAGTGAAGGCATTAGTGCCGACCAAGATGCCTTAAATATGATTGCTCAAAAGGCAGATGGTGCCCTGAGGGATGCCCTGTCTATTTTTGACCGAATCGCCATCGCTTCCAATGGGCATATTACCTACGACATCGTTATTGAAAATCTAAACATTCTTGACTATGACTATTACTTCAAGATTGTAGAGAGTGCGTTGGTGGAAGATGTTTCCAATATTTTATTGATTTTTAATCAAATCGTACGCCAAGGATTTGAGCCGGGCATCTTTTTAAACGGACTTTCGGCTCATTTACGGAATCTCCTCGTCAGCAAAAATCCCCAAACAGTCGGATTGTTGAATGTAGGAGACACTCTGGCTAAGCGTTATTTGGCGCAAGCCGAGTCTTCTCCCCTATCTTTTGTGCTGACCGCCTTGAATATCATTAATGTGGCCGATACCAACTACAAAATGGC
>JANTGI010000028.1 GCA_024762995.1 Saprospiraceae bacterium
TCCGTGGCTTGAATCGGTTGTGGCGGGTTATTTCCATTTGGATTACTCACTCTAGTGGTTTTTGACGTTTTATTGCTTCTCGTTGAGTTCCAATCCGTGGCTTGCGTAGATGTTGGATTATTCTGAGAATATCCCACAAAGCTACAAAGTAATAAAAGGAAGAATGCTATTTTTTTTGTAGTTTTCATTTTAATTGTTTTAGAGTGGAGTTTACGGAAAAAAGTTAATCTTGGTAGATTTGCTCTAGTTCGTTAAAAGAATATTTTGTTTTGGTTCGTTTGCTCTACCGCCAGCATTAGGAAGATTTATTTTTGTAACTTGTTGATAATCAATTCAGTCAACTTAACAGACGACCTGCATCGGGCAGATTGTACCAAATAAAAAAAACAGCTAACAAAATAAAATTCGGGAAACAGACCAGCTATCGTCTTTTTCAGCCGATTCAGAGTTTATATAGTTAAAACGCAACTATTTAGGTCTATAGTAGCGAAGTTACAATTTTTTTTTCAAATTTGCAACAATCCCACCCTTCAACTTGAAGAACGACGAAATCAAAACAGCCAAAACCCATCTAAGCCATCAAACTCAGATTTTAACAAGTCTTCAAAGAAGAAAAGGTCAGTATTCCCTAAAAAATAAGAAACAGGGGACGTTTTCACGAAAGTGTGAAGAGTATTAAAATCTGTCGCTTCTTTTGGCATTTGATTGACTCTCAGATAGTTGCACGCAGGTTGAAACCCTGCACTTTTTAACGATGCGCCCAGCATGGCCTGTCGAGCGAGTCCGTTTTTATTTAATTAGCATGGGCAGCGCCAGCGGGGAAGCGAACTGAGTGCCAACAGGTTTTTAGATAACTTTATTACTCTTACCATTATTGCATTCTCTACAACTTGTCGTTAGGTTGCTGATTTCATCCTTCCCACCCATTTCGACAGGAACGATATGGTCAATTTCCAACTTTACTCCATCTTCATCTTTATTTCTTTTACAATATTGACATGTAAAATTATCTCGTTGAAAAATTTCAAATCTTAATTTCGTTGAGATTGGAGCTCTTCTTCTAGATGTTTTCCTTTTCGCACGAACAATCTTATTCTCATAATGATACTGCCCAAATTCTGGACACTCACAATAATGTCCAACATTATAAATATTAAATTTATTGTCATCCCCAAATTTATTTTCTTCCCAAAGATTATCCCAAGTACCGCCTACAATAGCCTTTTCAGGAATAAAACCAAAAATTGTTCCATTATCAAACAATGAAACTTCGGGGCAAGCATTGCTAAACATACATAAATTATCAGACTTACCAAACTCTAATGGTTCACCGACTTGATGAATTTTTTCCTTTTCATATTTATCCGATAAATACCCATAACTTCTAAGTTTTTCAACCATAGTTTTGCCTTTCCCATATAAATCAATCTCACTTAAATAGTAAATAGTTAGCGCATATCTTTCACATGTACCAATAATAGGACATCTGTATGGTAATTTTTCTTTACGACTTCTTTCAGAATATTCTTGTTTGTTCATTTATTTATTTTTGCGAGAAGCAACTGACAACCAACCAATTATCCGAATAAAAACGGATAGCATTCGCCAAGTTACGACAATATTCCCAAATTTACAACTTTTGTTTTTGACGCAAAACAATCTTCTTTCCCGCTTTAGGAACAGCCCAAAATAAATATCCATATTTGTGCAAGCCAAAAAAAACCACCAAGCACATTGCTGTACTTGGTGGTCATCATATTTCAGTAATAAGAAAGAGTTTGAATCCTTTGTTTATGCGGTAGTTTCTTCCATCAATTCCAGGGTCTCAAAGGTAATTTTACCGTTTTTGACGTGCATTTTCACCTTAGATTTTGGATGGATGCGTCCATCTAGTAAGGCTCTGGACATTTCGTTCAATACATCCCTTTGGATGACCCGCTTAACCGGTCTTGCGCCAAATTCCGGGTTGTAGCCTTTTTGCGCAAGCCAATCCATCGCAGCGTCGGTATAGGACAACTCGATTTCTTGCTTTTTCAACTTTTCAGAAAGATGCGCCAATTGTAGGGCCACTATCTGACGAATGTCTTTTTGCGTAAGCGGTGTAAACATCAAGACTTCATCTATCCGATTCAAAAATTCAGGGCGTACCGTCTTTTTCAATATTTCGTTGACTTGCTCCTTGGTTTCTTCGATGATTTTGTCCCTATTTTTATCGGTCAATTGGGCAAAATTATCTCGAATCACATCCGAACCGATATTGGATGTCATAATGACGATGACATTTTTGAAATTGGCCACCCGACCTTTGTTATCCGTCAATCGACCGTCTTCCAATACTTGGAGCAAGATGTTAAAGACATCGGGATGCGCCTTCTCAATCTCATCCAACAAAACAACTGAATAGGGCTTGCGCCGAACCGCTTCCGTCAACTGCCCGCCTTCATCATATCCGATATATCCTGGGGGCGCGCCCACTAATCGAGAGACCGCATGACGCTCTTGATACTCAGACATATCTATCCGAGTCATCAGATTTTCGTCATTGAAAAGGTAGTCGGCTAGGGCTTTCGCCAATTCGGTTTTACCCACTCCGGTTGTCCCCATAAATAGGAAGGAACCAATCGGGCGATTTTCATTGGCCAAACCTGTTCGGCTCCGGCGAATGGCATCCGCCACGGCGTTGACCGCTTCGTCTTGCCCGACCACTCTTTTGTGCAATTCTTCTTCCAAATGCAAGAGTTTATCGCGCTCACCTTGAAGCATCTTTTTGACGGGGATGCCTGTCCATTTAGCGATGACTTCGGCGACATCTTCGGCATCTACTTCGTCTTTGACCAACAAATCACCTTTGGCTTGCAACTCTTCCAATTCTTTGAGCAAGTCTTCTAATCGGGCTTGATGCTCGGGCAATTTGCCATATTTTATCTCTGCAGCTCGGTTAAAATCGCCTTCTCGCTCGACTCGTTGGGCTTCCAACTTCAACTGCTCAATCTGCTCTTTGGCATCTTGGATGCTTTGAACGATATTGCGCTCATCTTCCCATTTGGCTTTTAAGCTCTGTTGTTGCTCTTCCAAATCAGCCAATTCCTTGTTGATTTTTTTGAGCTTATCTTTATCTTTTTCGCGCTTCATCGCGGCTTTTTCGATTTGGAGTTGGCGAATTTTACGCTCGACTTCGTCCAAATCTTCCGGCATAGAATTCATCTCTAAACGCAATTTAGCCGCTGCTTCATCAATCAAATCAATCGCCTTATCCGGCAAAAAACGATCCGTGATATATCTTTGCGAAAGCTGAACCGCCGCCACAATAGCATCGTCCGTAATATTGATTTTGTGGTAATTCTCATACCGCTCTTTCAATCCGCGCAAGATAGAAATAGCATCTTCTTCGCTGGGCTCATCGACCACAACCTTCTGAAAACGACGCTCTAACGCTTTATCTTTTTCAAAATATTTTTGGTACTCTTCTAAGGTGGTTGCCCCAATTGTCCGGAGTTCGCCACGGGCCAAAGCCGGTTTTAGGATATTAGCGGCATCCATCGCGCCTTGGCTTTTTCCGGCTCCAATCAAGGTGTGAATTTCGTCAATAAACAAGATAATCTCGCCATCGGCTTTACTCACTTCATTGACGACGGCTTTTAGACGTTCTTCAAATTCTCCTTGATACTTGGCACCGGCAATCAATGCGCCCATATCCAAGCTGTATAATTCTTTGGTGCGCAAATCTTCGGGGACATCGCCGGCAATTATACGGTGCGCCAAGCCTTCGACAATGGCGGTTTTACCGGTACCCGGCTCCCCGATAAGGATTGGATTATTTTTGGTTCTTCTGGCGAGAATGTGTAAGACTCTGCGAATCTCTTCTTCCCGACCAATGACCGGATCCAATTTTCCGCTACGGGCTTTTTCATTTAAGTTAATGGCGTACTTGTTCAAGGAATCATAATTGGCTTCCGCATTTTGAGAAGTCACTCGATCCCCTTTCCGCAAGTCCAAAATGGCCGCTTTCAAATCTTTTTCATTGACCCCAAAATCCTTGAGCATTCTGGCGGTTTGCGAATTTCCCGCAAGGATGGCCATAATCAAGTGCTCCAGAGCCACAAATTCATCCTTAAAAGTCTTGAGATAATCATTGGCTTTTTGGAAGGCCGCAATAGAATCTCTTGAAAAATAGGGATTGCCACCACCGCTCACTTTGGGATAGGAAGCGACGATACTCGCAAGTGCTTGTTCGACCACATCCGGGCGAATGCCCAATTTATTCAACAAGTGATTGGCAACGTGGTCATCGGTTTTAAGGATACCTTGGAGCAAGTGTCCTGGTTCTATGGCTTGTTGACCGTTTTCATGCGCCAATTGCTGCGCTTTTTGGACAGCTTCTTGGGTTTTGATGGTCATATTATTTGTATTCATATTCTTTATTTTTTTTAATTTCAGGCAATATGATAATTTTTCATCAATAGGCATGCCAAGGCATCAGATGGGTCATTTTGGCTGTAAGCATCTGATTTTCAATGCCACTTTGGCAGTAGCCGGGGATTGTATTTAGGCATTATGACAGGAAGGTGAAAGTTTAATGCGCTATCCTGTCAACCTCCATCAAACGAAGTTCGTAATTAATTGTATCTTTACCCCACTTCACTAATCAAAAAAAGCTTCATGAAAAAATTAATCGTCCTGCTGCTTATCTGTTTTTCCTTTACGGCTTTCGCCCAAAAACACTTGCCACAGTCCGTTAACTTCCGAAAATCTGTCGAAAACCAATTTCGCCAAGCGCAAAGCGGGCTTCCCGGCTCCGAATATTGGATCAATAAGGCCGACTATAAAATGAACATCCTTCTTGAGCCTTTTTCCGGCCGGCTGTCCGGTAGTGAAGACATCACCTATTACAATAATTCACCGGACACCCTAAAAGATATGGTGATGGCCTTGTATCAAAATTTTTATAAAAAAGGGCTTTGTGCCGACTATAACACGCCGCCCGAACGCCAAACAGACGGCGTGCAAGTCCAATCCATCTCCGTCAACGGTACGCTTCTTTCCAAGGAAAAAGCCAAACAAGTCCGGACAAATCTATTCTTGACCTTAGACCAACCCATCTTGCCCCACTCCACAGCAAAACTGCATGTGGAATGGTCTTATCTTGCCCGCGAAGGTAATACCGTCCGCACCGGGAACTATGGGGACGGACGCCATTTTACGGGGTATTTTTATCCCAAAATTGCGGTTTATGACGACATGGACGGATGGGATCGTACAGATTATTTGGGCATTGCGGAGTTTTATAGCGATTTTAATGATTACGATGTCCATGTGACCCTGCCCAAAGACTTTGTGGTCTGGGCCACCGGCCTGTTGCAGAATCCGGATGAAGTACTCCGGCCCAAATTTGCCCAACGTTTGGCGAAAGCAAAAAAATCTAATAAAGTCATAAAAATCATTGACTCTACCGATGTCAAAAATGGCAATATCACCCTTCAAAAAGAACATTTGACTTGGCATTACACCGCCCAAAATGCCCCGGATTTTGCCTTTGCCACCGACAAAGATCATCTCTGGGACGGCTGGTCTGTGACCGTAGATCCCCATACCGGGCGCAAGGCATTTGTAGATGCTTCTTACGAAAAAGAATCGGCAGATTACTATCAAGTTGCGCGGATAGCCGGGCAGGCTTTGATGGATTATTCGACTGATTTTCCGGGAGTACCTTATCCTTTTCCGGCGATGACCGTTTTTAATGCTCCTTCCGGCATGGAATTTCCGATGATGGTAAATGACGCCACGGAGCCCAACATCGCTTCGACCATGGGCTTAACTTATCATGAAATCGGCCATACTTATTTCCCGTTTTATATGGGCATCAATGAGCGCAAATATGCTTGGATGGATGAAGGTTGGGCGACCTTTTTACCGGGTAAATATTTTAAAAATTATGACCCTAATTATGATTTTCATGGTTCGAGAGTAGGTAGGTATCTGCAAATTGCCGGCACCGAAGCGGAAGTCCCTATCATCACTTTGTCGAAAGACCAACATCGTCGGTTGATTTATAGAAATTCGAGTTACAACAAACCTTATTTGGCCTATTATTTTTTACAGCAATATGTCGGAGAAGATGTTTTTCGGAAGATGATACAAGGTTATATTAAAAATTGGCATGGCAAGCATCCGACTCCTTATGACTTTTTTAATGCTTTTAATACCCTTGCGGGAAAAAATCTAAATTGGTATTGGAAAAATTGGTTTTTTGAGAAGAATTATGCCGATGTAAAAATCGCCAATGTCGCTGACCAAGGAATTTATCTAACGAACACCGGCGGCCTTTTTGTCCCCGTCAAAATCATTGTCACCCCGAAGAGCGGTACCCCTATCACCATTGAAAAAGATCTTGATTTTTGGAGAGATGGGCTTGATAAACGGTTCATTATGTTGCCTTTACAGAAAAATGAAATCCAATCCATAGAAGTGAATAATTGGGGTAAAATCCCGGATGTTTACTTAGAAGACAATGTTTTTAGAGAAGAATAAGGGTAGAAATTAGTTGTTGGTTGAGTGGTTTTGTTTGGGGATAATTGAGCAGTTTCCCCTATTTATCTATCACTTTTATAACCGGTCTTCTTTCGCTCAAAATATCGTTTTTCAGGTTCACTGTTAACCAATTCGAGACATCGGTTAATGGATTTTAAAGCTGCTTGGGGATGGCCGGTAAGAAAGTAATATTCGGCGTAAGCACTATGATACAAGTATTTTCGCTGCGCTAATTCCCCAACAACCAAGTCATCCAAGATTTTTTTGGCTTGCGCAAAATCGCCCAACTGCATAAGAACCACAGATTTATTGAGTCGCGTAAAAGCGGAATCCTGTAATGTCAACAACTGGTCATACCAATGCAAAATCTGTGTCCAATCGGTTGCTTCAAAAGTCTCTGCTCGCAGATGTTCGGCAGCAATAGCGGCTTCATAATGGTAGGCAGAATATTGCCCGTTGGTCGTGGCTTTCATCATCGCACTATGTCCTAAATTTATCAAAGGCAAATACCATTTCGAGCGGTCTTGATGTTTGATATCCACGATTTCCCCATCTCCATCCACACGGCTATCCAAGCGAGCGGCGTGAAAACACATGATGGCGAATAACGCATAGACCTTACCTGTTCGCAGAGATTCCTTAGTCAGTAGCAAGCGACAAAGACGAATCGCTTCGCCGCACAATTCCCGCCTGATTAGAATAGCCTTGTTATTGGAGTGAAAACCTTCATTAAACGTAAGATATAATACTTCCAAAACTCGATCCAATCGAGCAGGCAACTCCGAAGCATTTGGAATCGCAAAGGAAATAGACCGTTGAACGATGGTTTTTCTGGCGCGTGACAAGCGTTTCTTTACCGTTTCTTCCTTTAATAAAAGGGCAGAAGCAATCTCCCGAATACCAAAACCGGAAATCGTTTTTAGTGCAAACGCAATCTGCTCGGTAGGTTTTAAGGCCGGGTGACAAGCTGTAAAAACCATTCGCAACTGACTGTCCTCCACTTCATTCTCCAAAAATAATTCATTCAACAAAACGGTAGCAGGTCCACTAGGTACTTTCCCGATTCGAAATTGATCGCTCTTAGCTTTACGCAACAAATCAATCGCTCTGTTTTTTGCGGCGGCCACCAACCATGCTTCCGGATTTTCGGGCACTTTATTCCGCCAAGATAGCAGGGCTTTCGCAAAAGTATCCTGAACGGCATCTTCCACCATCTCGAGTTGCGCCAACCCAAAAATCCGTGTTAAAATGGAGACCATCCTTCCATACTGATGTCTGAAAAGATGAGCCGCCAATTTTTCATCCCTCATCGGTCAAAAACCATTACTTCCCGAATTTCTACCGTTCCCCCTAGATCATAATCGGGGTAATCTTGCGCAATTTCAACCACATCTTCCGCATTCTTTGCTTGTACGATGTAAAATCCGCCAATCAGTTCTTTACTCTCCATAAAAGGGCCATCAGTCACCGTTCGTTCCGGTCCGACCACTCTTTTTACTTGTGGTTGCAGGGCTTCGCCCGATTTCATCACGCCATTTTTCTGCATTTTGGTAGTCCATGCAAACCATTTGCCATAGCGACTTTGCAGTTCATCCGGAGACAGACCAAGCGTACCATAATCAGCTCCAACAAAAATCATCATAAAATCTTTCATCTTTTTTCTTTTTTGTAGTTTTTAATTCGATTATCACCCTTAAAACGAAGCCGGTGAGAGATGTAGGGACAAAATACACTTTTTTTTGCGGAAATGCATAGTTAGACGTTTATTGTGTATTCTAGACTGGGCCAGTGTTCGTCATAACCTGCTATGCCTCCAAAATCCGCCTTGATTAAGAAAAAATTTGAAGCCGATTTTTTGACAATAACAGCTATAAATAATTCAAATTTTCCCTTACTCTGCGTTGGTTTTTCCAACATAGCTTGCTATGACTTGCAGTTGGGGATGCTTTTATCCCGCCACTACGTTGCGGCTACAGAGATGTCGCTCCTATGGAGCTTGAATTGACTGAAATCTTCAAAAGGTGCAATATGTGGAATATTGTTTTTGTGCAATCGGTTATATATTGCGACATTCATTCATCTGCCTAAAAAGAATAAAAATGGGATGCTTAAACAGTTAGTTTCTTTTTTGAAGGGGAAAAGGACTAATTATCGGTTATTGTCGGACTCGCCAAATACCAGTCTAATGCACCAATGCAAACGCATACTTTAACTTTTAAGAATAAGCTCTGCGTCAATATTCAATTTTTGATGTAAGGCTTTTGCCAAATCAAAGGTCAATCCCCTTTTACCACTTAATATCTCGCTAATTCTAGATGGGGTGGTGCCAAGAATTTTGGCCAAGTCTTTTTGTTTAAGCTTACGTTGATACATACGTAGCTCAATCATTTCTTGAAGCGAATCAGCTTGAAAAGCATAATAGGTCTCTTCGTACTCTTGAACTAGGTCAGACACTCGGTCAAGTTCTTGTTGGTACGGTTTTGTTAATTTTCCTTTTTCGGTTAACTCTTTTAGAAGAGCTTCCATCCGTTTGGAATTTTCTATGTAGGATTTTTTATCCATGTTATATTGTTGAAGCATCAATTTTATCATACTCTGCGTGAGTCCCGACAAGCCTATTCACTTTCATGACAAGGGCAACCCAAAAGAACACATTACCCATTGAACAAGCCTATTTATTTTAATCTATTTCTTAACTTGTCGCCCGAAAAAAATGAATAAACACGCAACTGTATTTTCAGTCACAACTATTTTTGGCCTAAAAACCTACCTTTATCGCCTACCTATGATAAATCCAAAAGAAATTTCTGCCGATTTATACTCCCCATATCCTTGCAATTCCATGTCATCTATTCACCAACCACCAAAGCAATGGTCCATGAATTTTCCTAATCGCCCCTTATTATTTCTTTCTTTGTTTCTTTTGCTTTTTGTGGCCTGCAACAAGGACACAAAGACACCATCCGACATCAAACCGATGGAAATTCAAATACAACCATCTCAGCGCTTGAATTGGGGCGACCTCCACATCTACCCCATTACGACTACGCAAACCACCCCAAAAGCCCCCTACCTAATCCCTTCCGAAGCGCTTCTTGTACGTGGATTTAACATCAAAAAAACAATAGATGAAAGCATCCTAGGCTTCGGTACTTTACAAAAAGGGAGCTTATATTTTGCGAATAAATCAGCCAAACCCGGATTAATCCTACTGGGAGACCTACTCCAAAATACAAGAAACACCATCCATATCACCAAAGAAGGCGCTATTTTACCGGCCAAACAAATAACGGAGATAAATACCCATGCGTTTTCCTTTAAATATTCCGAGACTTCATCCCGGCAGGAAGATTATTCATATATTTTTCCATGTCCGCCAATTCCCCTAAATTATTTATTGCAAGACAATCCATTTAAAACCCAAAATTGGCTCGAAAAAGCACTGCCCCTACTCAATTACACCGTCAATGATAATCTTGACCAAGCCCCATTTGACTTCAATTTTTTCAGTGACAATCACCCAAAAGACAAGGAGGAATTAGAAGAAAGAATGCCCCAACAAGATATTGGTGATTCAGAAGAATTTATGTCTCATTTTGCCGCTATCCCCACCAATAATACCGTCGGGTGCCTAGTCACCTATAAAGACAAAATAGTCATCTCCTACCTTTTTGCGCAAGCCAATATCTTCCAAAAAGAATGGCCAAATATTTCTAAATCCATCTTTCTCAACCAATTAATGGGCTACTACCCCAAGGAGTGGAAGCAACTCACCCCATTTGAAGACGTAGAAACATCGACCCGACATCTCCAAGAGCTTTGGAGCAAAAGTAGCGTCTTCCCGCAAGACAACGCCTACCGCGGGGAGACTAATAACCAACCGTTTTATTTGGTTGCTTTTTAGTCTCCCAAGGTGCTTGCCGGGTCACATCGGAAAATCTTTTGACCGTTACACCGAAATTTAAATTACTTATCAACCACACTCACCCAAGTCCCGTCGGAAGCCGCTCGAATAGTATTATCATACATGGCTTCACAATAGGTCGCCGGCATATAATACCGACCGGGATAGGCCGCATTCAACAAGACCCTATAAGTCCTTGTGCTATTTTTTCCTACATCAAAGTAAGTAAAAACCCGATCATCCCGAATGTCTTGATAATCAAAGCTAGAATTATTGCTAAATGCTTGCACTTCACTCATCCGAGCATTGCCAATCTCCCATCCCGAAGGAAAAATTTGAGTTAACGCCATATTTTCATACTTAGAAAACCGGGTGCCGGGATTTCTAACCGTTACTTCTGCATAAAAATCAGTTCCCCTTGTTAGTTTGGAAGGATTGATGGAATTCCCCTTCAAATCTTTATATACGACATTCATCTGCAAGTCACTATCCGCCACTTTTTGCTCTTCACCGGCCTTCGGCTTACCCTGACGCAAAATACGCACATACAAATCCCCATTGCTGGTATTTTTCAAGGTAATGGTTTGAGATTTATCCGGATTTTGTATGACTTGCGTCGAAATAGGCTTATCGGTTTTGATTACCGCAGATTTTCCGTTGACGGTATAGGTGTAATTCACTTGATCCGGTTTATTTTGACCGTAATACCTGGAAATGGCCATCAAAGCATAAGCGGTAGCTTGGGTATTGTACCAATGCTCTGTGCTCAAAGAATGACTGATGTCACTCAATATTTTAAAAGCTTTGGTCTTCATCCCCAATAATCGCATGGTCTCCATAGCCATGGCCTTATCCCGCAAAGGACTTCCGTAAGTATAACTCAACTCACGATAATCCTTAATATTTGTATCGGCTTGCGCCAAAAGCTTCTTGCTCACGTCCTTTTTACCTATCAAGGCATAAGCCGCCGCAAGTTCCCAGCGTGCCATATTGGTGATTTTAGGGTCAGTTCTTAGGCGATTCATGGCGCCTTTGACCGGTTTTCCCGCAAGGGCTAAGGTGTGCAAACGATAGGCTTGATCAAAATAAGAATAACCATAATATCTCGTCGTAGGTGTCCAGTCATTGGCCATTTGCGTCTGAAAACGCACCCAATTATCCATCATCGAACTCGGTACAACATAACCCTTAGCCTGGGCTTCTACCAAAAAATGACCGGCATAATTGCTGCCCCATGGATTCGGGTCGGATTGACCCGGCCAGTAAGCAAAACCGCCATTGCCCACTTGAAATAACTTCAATCGTTCAATACCGGCCTTAATATTCTCATCTATTTTCGCCTTCTTTTCGGCACTCAAATCCATCAGCGCATCCACGTACAATTGGGGAAATACCGAAGAAGTAGTCTGTTCAATACAGCCATGTGGATAGCGAATCAAATAGTTCAAACGATTATTTACATTTAAAGGAGGCACCGAAGCCACTTCAACCGCACTGGTATTGGAGCCATTGACCCCAAAAGGCGAAACCGTCTTGGTCACAGATTGTCCCGCATTCAACACCAATTCTTCCACATCAGACATCATTGGATTGGCATTTCTGACAGAAATTTCAATCTCGTCATTGGCTTGATGCCGCCCACTGCTTGCTTGAATCTTAAAATGCGCATTGCCTTGAGCATCTTTTACATGAACGGGGAAGTAAACCACCTGATCACCTAATTTATCAAAATGTACCTGCTGCGTTTTCCCTTGCGGAAAAGACACTAGGCCACTTTTTTCCGAAAGGGTAATTTGGACGTCTTTCACATCCGGCTCCATCGCAAAAACCGTCACCGGCAAAACCACTTGTTCCCCTGAGCCCAAAACCCTAGGCAATGTAGGCTGTACCATCAAAGGTTTTTTTACCGGTACCGTCTCTTCGGCATGACCATATGCCTGATCACCTACGGCCACCACCATCGCACGAACAGAGCCCACATAATTGGGAAAATGGAAGCGATGCTTGGCGCTTTTCCCCTTTTTCAATTCAAACGGCCCCAGATGAATCACTACCGGCTTAAACCGATTGGCACTATTGGCCTTTTCCTTATCAACGACTTCATCGTCACCACCGATGGCCAAAATCCGGTTATCATCCCCATTGAAAGCACCCAAAATATAATCATACACATCCCAAGTTTTCACGCCCAGCGCTTCTTTGGCATTAAAGGCATCATAAGGAGATGGCGTTTTAAAACGCGTCAAATCCAACAATCCATCATCTACTATCGAAATGGTATAAGCCATTGGACGACCCTTGGCTTCACTGACTTCCAATTCAATATCGCTATCCGGCTCCCATTTTTTGGCAGTCGCAATTTTAGGCTCAAGTTTAGATTTAGGGTTTTCAATTTTGACGGGCACAATGCCGTACATGCGCATAGGCAAGTCGTTGGCCGTTTGTGCGTAGGGTTGCACCAAAGAGACCGAAACATAAATATTGGGCACCATGTCTTCCGTAGCAGTAAAAGTAAAGACATTACTGCCTTCTGTTGATTCGCGACGGAATGAAGAAACAATCGTTCCCCCTTTTTCGATAGAAATCAACGCCCGGCCGGCTTTGCCGGTAGGAACTTTGACCCGGACTTCATCACCGACATTGTATGTTTTTTTCTCCGGCTCCAATGGCAGCATAGCAGCGGCCTGCAATTGCTCACGGCTTTGGGTCTTGCCCCACGGATAACCGGCATAGGCAATTTCTCCGGAGCTTTGCCCATTTTTTGGGTCATACACTCTCACTAAATAACGCCCCCAATCCGGTGGCGTGACTTCCCAAGTCACTTGACCTTTGCTATTGGTAATGAGCTTAACCGTTTCTACCGGTGTAGAATAGCGGGAGTTCTTAAAACGAGAAATATAATCATCATCACTATCCCACCACCAACTCCAACTCAATCTGTAGAGATTCAACTCCAGTTTTCTACCGGCAACCGGTTTCCCCTTATCATTGATAGTCACAACTTTAACGACGTTTGGTTGATCTAAATTAAACCGCTTATAGCCATACTTCTCCGGGATCATCACTCCGGAGTAAACATCGTATGGACTAAACATCACCGAAAAATTATCGGTACTAAAATCGCCCCCTTTCTCTGTCGCTTTAATCTGATAAGCCACTTTCATCATCCCCGGAAAGTCTTTGCCTTCCGCAATATTATCGACAAAACCAGCCTTCCCGTCCGCATCCACCTTTCCCTGAAATACTTCTACCGGCTCATAATTCTCCCGGCGAGTAGGATCATCAAAAGTATAATCTCCATAGTTCGGAAACTTAGACTTATAACGTTTAAACTGCCTTTGCACACTGACATCCACATAAGATGCCGGTGCCCCATGCAACCATTTTACTTCTAAATTTACTTTTCGTTTAGAGTTGGTGCCCATTAATTTTTCCGGAAGGTCCGTAAGTATCTTCAAGCGATTGGGCTTGACCGTTTCAATCCTTAAGGTCTTATAAAACTTCGCCCCACCCGCATTGACGGTCGCCTTCCAATAACCCGTAGGCGCATCCGGTCTGGTCGCTATAGAAAAAGCGTATAATCCCTTTAGATTTTTGCTGACCGTCTTGGTCAAATAAATATTATTGCGGGCATCTTTTAATTCAAGAGAAACCGGATAATTATCTTCCATTCCGGCTTCTTTGACCAAAACAAAATTCAAAAAGATACTATCTCCGGGCCGCCACACTCCCCGATCACCATACAAAAATCCTTTGGTTCCTTCTTGTACTACTTGACCATCGACATCAAATCGGCTGACGGAAAGACTTTGCCCGTCCGCCATTCTCAAATAGCCGACCTTGTCCCCCTTTCCGGCTTTTACAAAAAAGGGCTTTCGCGAAAGCACCGAATGAAAGACCCCATCTTCATCTGTTTTCCCGGACAAAATACTTTGTTGTTGATAATCAAAAAATTCAATATCCACTCCACCCATTGGAGCCGTTGTCTTTAGGTCGGTAATAGACAAAAACATCTCTTTATGATCACCTTCTTTCGCAATGATACCCATATCAGACAAAAAGATATTTCGCTGCACAAATCGCTCTTCGCGATAATATTCTTCCTTGCAAGGATTGTCACGATTGTCCCAATCATACCCGTCAAAATAGCCATTCAAACCATAATAATCCCCCATGATACTTTTGACTTCATCGGGATCTTGCTGATCAATCGGCAAAAAATGAACGGCTTCTGCGGCTTCTGCCCATTCTGAATCATCGCAATCGGTTATCCCATAACCCGGGGCAAAAGCCAATCGTACTTGATAAATCGCATCAGGGTCTTGGTCTATAATGCCCGACAAATCCAAAGCATACCGCGTCCATATCGACGCATCCGCATTCGGATTAATACTGCTCAAAGCCATCTTCTTTTGATAAATAATGCGCCCGACTCGTCGCAAATCTGACTGACCATCCGGCTCATTTATCTGTAAAAACTGTAAGACATTATTATTGAAAATTTTAAATATCTCCACATTGATGTATTTTAGGGCAACCGCATCAAAAGGAAAATAGACCTTAGAGCCGGAGCGGGGAACAATCACCCCGCGCCCTGCTAATCTCAACTGCGGCTCCCTTTTCTCAAACTCCAGAGCGGTCGTATAAGTCTTGCCGAGTGGCGTATTGCTCGCACTTCTAACTCCTTGATTTACAGATATTTTATATCGCCCATTTAACTCCCCTTTTGGAGTCACGGTAAGGACGCTACCATTTACCCAATAGCTATAAGAGCCGGAATATCCATTCACTGTCACCAAACCCTTAAAATCCTGCTTCTTCTTGACAAAATCAGAAAAATAGACCTTAAAGGAAGGTTTTGCGGAAGCATCATTACGCTGAATCTTAAGCACTTCAAATTTTCCTTTGGCAGGGATTGCTACGTGGGCATCCAAATTTTCCATTCCCATTTTTTGACCATTCCAGACAATATCCAAATCATACAATTTGGACGACTGGGGCAAGCCCTTCACCACAAACCGGTGCGAGCGGTCATGGTGCCATTCGACCTCGTGTTTCCCGGGACTTTTGATGGTCAATAACTGCTCTACATCAGCATCGTCCACCACATCCGTAATCACCACGGTACCGGTCACCTGAAACAACTTAGTCTTTTCATCTAACATCGGTGGCCGGACGTTCAAAACACTATGCAAGGGTTTGGTCGCAAAATCAAATGAGATGGTTGACAAATCCTTTGAGATATCCGGATATAATTTATCTAAGTGCAAGGTGCCTTTAAATTTTTTATCCGCCGGCAACATTCCTTCCGGAAAAAAAGCCAAAGTCCGGCCATCTTTCCAAATCAATTCGCCTTTGACAGCAGGAGAAATAGCCAGAATATCAGAACCGGCAGCACTACCCGGCTCTACATCTTGGGGATGGGCCAACTTTATCAAAATTGGCTTTGCTCTGGAGACTACGCCATTCGTATAAGCGGATACATATTCACTCAACATTTTGGCGTTTTTCGCTTGAATAGCTGTGTGTTTTTTGGATTTGCAAGCAGCCAATAGTAAAACTAAAGCGCTGACAAACACCAACAGGGTGGATTGCTTCATTTTTTTCATGAGAAAGATGTTTTCTTGGGTTTTCATTTTATTTAATTGTAACGGCTTAGGCGGTGCAGTTTTGCCACAAAATGTCCTTTTTGCGCTCCAAAACAGGAAGCCGCCTAAAACAAGCTACAAATTTTCTAAATAGTGCTCAAAACCAACTATTTAGACCCTGCAAGATACGTATATTTGATGAAAAAAGCACATACGAATAAGTATTCGTAAGCGATGAGCGAGTATTCGTCAATACATTCCGTTTTTTGCACATAAATAGGCCCTTTTTTGTTAATCTTATGCTTTTTCACCCAAAAATGGAGCAAATAGGTATGATATTCGTTACGTTATAGATATCTAATACTCAAGCGACAACTTCAACGTGAAGTAGTTACCTATTCAAAAACACATGAGCAAAAGATCGTTTTGCATAAGTTTTCTTTTGGTTTGGTTATTTGCGCAAGCGAATGGTCAGGTACAACATGCGTTGGTGCTGTCACCGATTGAGATATTTCAAGACAGTAGCTTTGCGTCCCCATCTATTCATACACTTCGGGAAGGTCAACTGGTAGAAGTTCTCGCCAAAAGCGGTTCCTTACACGAAGATAAGACCCAAACCCAACGATTTTTTTGGTATCAAGTAAAGGATCAGAGTCATCATATTGGCTGGGCCATGGGTGATGAATTGGCCATTTTAAATTTAGCGCCGTCTAAGTTTGCGGGAATGAACAGCCTGACGGGAGGCCCATACTCTATTGGGGATGGGTTTGAAGAGTCCGTATTCTATTGGGGCGAAACCAGCGGCAAGGACGATATCAGCAGCCACTTTTCCAAGAACAATGAATATCACGAAAATTATCTCGTCTTTATCAACCCGGAAAACGAAACGAAATTTTTGCCGGTCGGGACACAAAGTGAGCGGGGAAACAATACCTGTATCGGACTTTATTTTGCGGATTTAACCAAAGACGGTCACCAAGAGATCATCCTATATCGCTCCCTTACGGGAAAAGAGATGGAAGAAGAAGTCCGAAAACTGGAAATATACCAACTAGTGGACGGTGATTTCCAAAACATTTTTGACCAGCGCTTAAACTTGTACTTTGAGCCGGGAGTTACTTCGCCGGGACGTTTTAAGTTTGTCGATATTAACCCGGATGGTATCCGTATGGAATATCCCGCTTACACATCTTGCTCCGGCTCCCAATTTGGTGTACCCATTACTCCGCAGCCGGTAACCTATCAAAAATGTCTTTCTTGGGTGACCGAATCCTATACTTGGAACAAAATCAACAATCAATTTAGTCATTTTTACCAACCTTCCGCTCTACCCTTTCGGGCAAAAATCAAGCAAGATGCCATCTATTTGCGAGAACGCCCGGATCTTCGGAGCGCATCCATCAAACTCCTGCAGCGTAAAGATCGCCTAAAAGTCATCGCCCACCTAGAAAAAATAATCAATATCAAAGGCCGAAAAGTGGATCGGGTCTTCTTTTTAGTCAAATCTTCCGATGGGATTGTCGGTTATTTGCCTAGTGAACAGCTACAATTTGTACAAGCGGCACATGCCGACCTACTAAATAGATTTTATGCCCAACCTTTGTTAATTAAGCGAGATTGGCACGAAGAGATGAAATTTGTCAAACTGCGCGGATTCGACAAAAAAGCTTACTGGGACGTAACAGGACTCGGTGGCAAGATGGGGTTTTAGGAGGGGATTAACGCATTTCTTGGGCTTTTGAGTCAAAAAAGAATTACTAGTTGAAAGGTCTTGCAAACCTGCCTGCCTGCAGCTCCGCTTTGGCCATGTCAGGCAGGTTTATTTGCAAGTGTAGGAAACAGCGAAGCGTTTTTCCGCCACAGTGAATATTTTGGGCTTTTGAGTCAGAGTCCCGACTCCTAGTTTTTTATCTTTAGCTTTTGAGTCAGAGTCCCGATTGTTGGTTTTTATCTTTGGGCTTTTGAGTCAAAAAAATTACTAGTTAAAAAAATATAGATACCAACTCTTTTTTTTGCTTCAAAGTCCCAAAGTTTCGGTTGCAGGCTTTTTTCTTTGG
Source organism: Saprospiraceae bacterium (assembly GCA_024762995.1). Taxonomy (GTDB): domain Bacteria; phylum Bacteroidota; class Bacteroidia; order Chitinophagales; family Saprospiraceae; genus HyVt-613. The sequence continues at coordinate 18,078 of JANTGI010000028.1, forward strand.
GCTTTTCCGTCAAAAAAAATTTATATGTTTTTAAATTGAAGATACCAAGTCTTTTTTGCTTCAAAGTCCCACAGGTGGAATCAATTTGTTAAGCCCTACTGCCGAAAAATCTGCTCAAACTCCCTAGCCTGTGCGGGAAATTTTTCTCGAAACAAGGACTTCTGACTCAAATAAAGCACAGCCCCGACGATACGCCTATCAAAATCAGGCAACCCAATCGATGCTTCCACTAAACGCTTTGGAGTCCCAAAATCTGTCTCAAATACCTGCCAATCTTCTTCATGAAAATCAGGAAATGATGCCTTCGATTGATGCTTAAAGGCCGAAATCCACTCATAAAGTACCAAATTAAAGATATGGCCTATACCTTTGAATTGATGGATAACCGGTGCAGACGCAAATACCAAAACCCCGTCTTCATGATTCGTCTCCGAATGGTGTAATTTTTTATGGTCCGGGCTCGGAAAAGGATGGGGATAAACCACCACCCGCTCGTGAGATTCCAACAAATAATCCTCCAGCCCAAATGTCGTTCTCACTCCTTCGGCAGCAATCATCGTTTGTAGGGGCACCGGTACGTCGTCCCCTATCATCGCCCTAAATTCTCTAGCCATGATAAAATAATTCAATCGCAATAAGAATTTATCCTTATCGGCTCCATTTAACTGCCTAAAATAATCAAAGTGCTCATTCAGAAACTTAATCATATTGGGATTGGGGGCCGGAGGATGACGTTGCGCCCACCACCATTCTACTTGCGGTGAAAGCATATACAAAGCAGCTAGCAGAATACCTGAAACAATTATTAAAAACCCATAGGATTGATTCACCTGAAAAGTGAGATATATTCCTATGGCCAGGATGGTCCCAAGTACTAGCGCAAGCATCTTGACTAATTTCATTTTTTTAGTTTTGTTGTAAATGTTTAAGTATCCGCTGTTTTTCGCTATAAAATGCCCTTTTGCGCCGACAACAGTTCCCCTAAACAGTCTCGTTTTTTCAAATGGTCAAATAAAAATTTGCTGTGGGTCATTTGAAAACGAACAATATTTCTCCATGAATAACGATTTTTTTCCGAAAGGATTTGCTTTTAAAAAAAGAATCATTATCTTTGCATCCGCTTATGCGACATAAGCACCCGGTACCTTAGCTCAGTTGGTAGAGCACAGGACTGAAAATCCTGGTGTCCCCAGTTCAAGCCTGGGAGGTACCACAGAAGGAAGTAATCGAAAGATTGCTTCCTTTTTTTGTTCCTGTCAAGGTATTTACCCATTTTTACGAAAGTAGATACAAGACACCACATATCAACGCATAAAATAAGCAGCTCTACACCACCAAAATCTCCTACTCCACAATGGTCACCTTGAGCATGTTGGTTTTCAGTCTTTTCTGAATGGGCATACTACCGGTATTAACGACCGCATCTCCTTTTTTGACTAATTTTTTCTCCTTCAATATATTCGTTATGTCCTCGATGGTTTCATCCGTCGAAGAAAAACTATCATAGTAAAAGCATTTGACACCCCAACACACTGCCAAAGCCCCCAACAACGGCTTCTCACTAGAAAAAATAAAGATACTACCCTTCGGTCTAAAACTAGAGACCTTAAACGCAGTATAACCCGACACCGTAATCCCTGCAACACCCACCGCACCAATCTCATTGGCCGTCAATGCCGCATTAAAACAAACCACATCAGAAAAGAATAAGGATGATTTTACGATAGGTTTGGGTTTATAACCAAGATAACCGGAAGACTTTTCTGTCTCGTAAATAATGCGGTTCATGTATTTGACAACTTGTAAGGGGAATTTACCCATGGCCGTCTCGCCACTCAACATCAAACAATCCGCTCCATCCAGCACGGCATTGGCTACATCCGTAATTTCTGCCCGTGTTGGCGAAGGATTCGTAATCATAGAGTCCATCATTTGGGTGGCGACGACGACGGGTCTGGCCCATTGAATGCAGTGCTTGATAATTTTTTTCTGCACGCCCGGCAGTTTTTCCAAAGGAATTTCTACGCCCAAATCTCCACGAGCAATCATCACCCCGTTAGAAGCTTTAATGATCTTTTTAATCCTTTTGACGGCTTGGGGTTTTTCAATCTTGGCCATCAACTTGGCGGGATGATTGGCCGCCTGTACATATTCCCGCAAAACCATCATATCTTCCGGCTTGCGCACAAATGACAACGCAATCCAGTTAAAAGGCTGGGTCAAAATAAACTTTAAATCATGCAAATCTTTTTCCGTAAGGGCCGGCAAAGTTACATCCGTGTCCGGCAAATTCACACCCTTATTAGAAGTTAATAGGTCGCCGTGTACCACTTCGAGCTTCACTTTATCCAGACCATTGGATTCTAAAACTTTCAGTACCACCTTGCCGTCATCCACCAGCACGCGATTGCCTACTTTTACGTCTCTGGCAAATTGCCTATAACTCATATAAATCTCTTCGGCATTGCCCACACACTCTGTATTCGTAAAGGTTAAAACCATCCCGGGATTTAGTTTCAGCCCATCGCCTTCCATTTGACCTACTCTAAGTTTAGGCCCTTGCAAATCCGCTAACAAACCGATATGAATATCATTTTCTTCATTTAGCCGGGTCACATGCTTGATGATGCTTAATTTGTCTTGGTGGCTCCCATGGGAAAAATTCAGCCGGAATAAATCTACTCCTGCCTGAACGAGCGACCTTAGTTGGCTATACGTAGAAGAAGCCGGGCCGACTGTTGCAATTATCTTGGTTTTTTGCTTTCCATCAATTCTCATTACTGTCAGATTCTTAATTTTCAGGTAATTGCTTAGCTCCCCCCTGTTTTAATACAGAAAATAGTCATTTTGGCGTAGGTTGCGCCTGCCTACACCGGCAGTCAGAACACAATCTTTTGAAATGTAACAAGGCACACCAAATATCTACTTCCAAAAAAAAATGAGCAAAAACAGACCTGTAGGGACAGGCCGGCGCAAAAATACATTAGATAGCAAAATAGGCGGGGGCCTAAAGTAGTTACCAACTAAAGCACAAAGATACAATTCCAAATTGGTCTTTAAGTGCTCAAACAGATAAAAAAGGCATTTCTTAACACCATCTTGTCAACAACATCAAAAATAAAAAAGAAAAAAAATCCACCTAACTAACTAATAATCAATAACTTGTCACAAAATGTTAATAAATACTTAAACAAAAAAACACGAAAACCTTTGGTGAAAACCCATGTTTACTGTTTCTTTGCACCAAATTTAATCACAAAATTAGAATAAAATGTCTAACATTGCTGAAAAAGTACGCGCTATCATTGTTGACCGTTTGGGAGTTGATGAAGCAGACGTAACCACTGATGCCAACTTCATAAATGATTTAGGAGCTGACTCTCTTGACACTGTCGAGTTGATTATGGAATTAGAAAAGGAATTTGATATTGCCATTCCTGATGAAGAAGCTGAAAAAATCCAAACTGTTGGAGAAGCCGTATCCTACGTTGAAAAAAATGCTTAAGAACTAGCGTTTAATGACCATAAATGGCGGATAGAATAATTTCTGTCCGCTGTTTTTTTGTCTATCCTTGAGTGTATTCAAGGGACTATATTTCCTTTAACTGGATATAGTTATTAGAATAACTCAAAATGTAACTATTTAAACACCCCTGTTTTAGGTAAAAAAAGGGCATTATATGCCAAAAACCTGCGGGGGCTAAACAGTTGCTGCAAATAAAGGTGAATTTATTCGCTTTTTTTATCCTTTTGGGCTACCTTCGTGGGTGGAAGTAGCTAGTTTTTTTCTGCTAGGTTTATTTTTTTGAATACGCTCAATAAGTCACTTTTTTTGATGTGATTTGTGTGCTTTTGTTTAGATTTGAACTTAGTCTTAAACGTATTTAATTTTGATGAAAAGAGTTGTTGTAACCGGCATGGGGGCTCTGACCCCTATTGGAAACACTTTGGACGCTTACTTGGAAGCGCTAAAAGAAGGGAAGAGTGGATGTGACTACATCACTTTATTCAATACGGAACATTTCAAAACTAAATTTGCCTGCGAAGTCAAAGATTTTGATGCGGCCGCCTTAGTGGGACGCAAAGATGCACGCAGAATGGATCGTTTTGCCCAACTGGCGGTGGCTGCCGCAGACCAAGCTATTGCCGATGCTCAGTTAGACCTAGAATCTATTGATTCGGATAGGGTCGGTGTTATTTGGGGAGCCGGTATTGGTGGATTAGCTACTTTACAGCAAAATATCTCTGATTTTGCGACAGGTAATGGCACACCCCGCTATAGCCCTTTTATGATTCCTAAAATGATTCCGGATATTGCTCCGGGTCTTATTTCTATAAAATATGGCTTTCGCGGCCCTAATTATGCGACTGTTTCTGCTTGTGCCAGCTCTTCGCATGCGATGTCTAATAGCTTGGATTTAATCAGACTTGGCAAAGTAGATATGATGATTACAGGGGGCTCTGAAGCCGCCATTACCGAAACCGGCATGGGTGGATTCAACGCCATGAAAGCCCTTTCCGAAAGGAATGATGACCCCGCTACTGCTTCAAGACCTTTTGATGCGGACAGAGATGGATTTGTCCTTGGAGAAGGTGCCGGCGCCTTAGTCTTTGAAGAATACGAACACGCCATCGCCAGGGGAGCCAAAATATACGCCGAAGTGATTGGAGGAGCGGCTACCGCAGATGCCTATCACATCACTGCCCCACATCCGGAAGGATTGGGTGCCAAAAATGTCATGAAAAATGCTTTGGCAGATGCAAAAATCAATCTCGAAGATGTAGATTATATCAATGTCCATGGGACTTCTACTCCGCTGGGAGATATTGCAGAAACTAAAGCAATTAAAGAACTTTTTGGAGAACATGCGTATAAGCTTAACATAAGTTCTACAAAATCTATGACCGGACACCTGCTAGGAGCAGCCGGTGCCATTGAAGGCATTGCTTGTATTCTTGCCATCAAACATAGTTTTGTGCCCCCGACTATCAATCATTTTACCGACGACCCCGATATTGACCCCAAACTAAACCTTACGTTCAATAAACCACAATTCAAACCCGTTAATATTGCCATCAGCAATACCTTCGGTTTTGGTGGTCATAACGCTTCAATCGTTTTTAGAAAAATTTAACCTACTGGTTTTGCTTAGACTTTTGCATAAAATATATAATCTTTACTTTTCTCGTGAAAAAAACTTGGCGAGAAGAATTTATCAGCTTTTGGGCTTTGTCCCAACTAGGCTGAATTTATTCAAATTAGCCTTTTATCACAAATCTTCGCACAACCAAAATGCAAATTCCCTTCGCAACAATGAAAGATTAGAGTTCTTGGGGGATGCCATGCTCAGTGCCATCGTTGCCGAATATCTTTTCTTGAAGTACCCCGAAAGTGACGAAGGTTTTATGACCAAAATGCGCTCTAAAATCGTCAAAAGAGATTCTCTCAATAAAATTGGCGCAAAAATGGGGCTCGACGAGTTGTTAGAGCATTACAACGACACCAAAATTTCTACTTCCATGCTTGGTAATGCTTTTGAAGCGTTGGCCGGAGCCATCTACTTTGAGTTAGGCTACAAAAAAGGCAAAAAACTTATCATTAACAAAATTCTTCGGCAGTATTTGGACATTCATGAATTGGAGACCTACGATGATAACTACAAAAGCCAATTGTTGGAATGGTCTCAAAAAAATTCCAAAGCCATCGAATTTAGAACCGTCTCTAAATATAAACTCCAAAAAAGAGACCGTTTCAAAATTGCCGTCATCGTGGATGGTAAAAAATACGGCGTAGCCGATGACTTCAACAAAAAAAGCGCAGAACAAAACGCCGCCCAATCCACTCTAAAAATTTTGGGAATCACCAAAGAGCGCCCATCCGAACCTTCTTCTAAACCACCAACCGCCACCGGCACTCGTAGTCGAATGAAATGGTAGGCTTTACCGTCTCATGAAATCCGATCAAGACCAACGAATCTTACTCATGTCCAAGGGCGTCCACGTCCTTATAAATTGGCTTCAAGATGTTGTTAATCAAGGTGTTGGACAGTTGAGTACGGTCAATCCAGCCTATTGGGAAAGCCTTGCGGCTTTGATGGTCGATCACAAACTAGGTGGTTTGGCCCGAAGAATCCGAAGATTTGGAACCATCATTGATGAGCAAGATGAATGGTTAGATGCAATCCTTGCGGAAATAGGCCAGCTCTATTTAATCGCCAAAGGGCTTTCGCAAATAGAAAACTATTCGCCTGACATTCAAGCGGAAATTTTAGCGCAAGCAGGAAAATCCATCACCAAAAAAGACTTACTCAAATCTCCTTCTACCCCACAAGCCATCTTAGTCATGGGCCAAAGTTTTGGGCAAGAAGAGCAGCTATCCTTTCGGAAAACTTGGTACTGGCTCGATGCCGATGGTTATTTTGCCATGGAACTCGAATTTATCGTCGGACGACAAAGCCGGTTTTCCCCAACTCTACCGACCGGCTCCATCCGACGGGCAGATATTTTCACTTATCCTTCTACCTTGCCTTCTCGTATTCTTATGCAGAATAGCCAACCTTATTCCGGTCACTTGTCGCCCAAAATGCTAAGCGATTTTAGTGAAATGATCGGACAATTTAATCAAGCCTTGGGAAAAAATCCTTGGCTTGTGGACTTTCCTTGTGTCATCCAAAACATCCATCCCATATTGCGACGCAATGAAATCTTTTTGGCGGACCGGGACAACCGGATTCTCGAGATAGCCTACAAACATTCTAGAGCGGATTATCTTTCTCTTTATGCTCAAAAACAACCTATTGACATCTTTGGTACTTGGAATGGTCAAGAATTTCAAGCAATCAGTGCCGTCACCCGGCAAGGTGCTGTTTTTGTGCTATAAATCCACTCTAGCTTCTTTGAGATGATAAACGCTTGCTATTTAGGGATGACAGCAGGCTTGCCTAATCCGAATTGAAAGCTAACAGAGAGATTGGGGGTAAAGGGCAAACCTTTTCGCTCCTTGACAACCAAGCTGGGTGTTTCATCCCCCAAACGGGCCGCATCGGACACCAACAAATTGTAATATCTCTTCAAAATGTTGTTATGATTGAGTATATTCAAGATGGAGATATTGAAAGTGCCTTTACCCCATTTAAATGGATGTTCGTACATCAAAGAGACATCCAGGCGACTGTATTTGGGTAATCTGCCACCATTATAAGGCCCATATTGAAGGTGATAATCAAAATGATTAGCATCCAAGGTATCTGTCAAAATATTATCGACGGCAGAGAAAGGGAGCCCTGATTTAAGTTTCCAATTCATCGTAAGCGCAAAATCCTTATACTTGATTCCTTGCACTAGGTTGAGCCTTCTTTTTTGATGGTAAGGGGCTGCTATTTTCTCTGCACTATGCGGAAATTCATAGACTGCTTTCCCTTGTGAAAAGCTAACAATGGTAAAATAATTCTTTCCCCACCGTTGTACACCCAACTCTATTCCTTGGGCATGAAGTGCACCGATAGAATTCGGCTTAATCACATCAAAATCAATAACTTGCGATGAGATTCCATCCACCAGTTTGTCGTACATATCGAAGCTCCCTTGCCACAAACCTTTCCGTAAGGAAGCCCCTATAGAAAACTGCGAACTTTTCTGCAAAGAAAAAAGATGGCTATCCGTGCCGTCTGATTTTTTTGATAAAACCCACATTTCATCGTTCCCTAATAAATTTTCCGGTTCTAGCAACTGATTCATCGTTTGATAATAAACTGCACCACTCAGCTTTATTTTTAGGATTGGTGATGGATTGGACGTGACCGTAAATCTAGGCTCAAAAAACAATTGTCTTTCCAACAAGTCATAAGTCGAAAGCCGATTCCCAATAAAAATATGAAATTTGTCACTCAAATCATGACGATAATCCAAAAACAAACTATTGGTGCGCCCAATACTATTATCAAAAAAAGTATCTTCGACCATAAAATACTTTTGCTGATTATCATTAAGGGTGTGGATTTTTCGGCGGTGGAAGCCAAAATTCATACGAATATCATTCCGTTGCCACTGGCTATTGAGTTGAAAAGAATGATCATCAATATCATTTTGCTTGCGCTCAAAAATCCTAGTAGAATCTTCGGTGACATTATTCGCAAAGTGATATTCTTTATTGAATCCGGAATAAGAGTATTTGATGGAAGAGAAAAAATTGGGCCGCCAATGATGCTCCCATGAAGCATTATACCCGATATTCTCCAAGCTTAAAGAGTCATTTTCCATATAACAATCGACGTTGGGGCACGAAGCAAATCCATAATTGAGACGATCTCCCATTTTTAGACCGGTCACTTCCACCCTATCTTCATCGGTTGGCTTCCAGATAGCTTTCGCAAAAAAATCATAGAAGGAGTTGTGCGGAGCCACTAAAAGGATTTGGTGAAGAGAATCCTGATTGGCTTTTTCTTGATTATCTTCTACCCTGGTACCTTGAAAAATCTGGTCAAAAAGGATTCGGTTAAGCGCACTATTATCAAAGATGGATTTTCGATAAGCCACAAAGAAGGCGGCTTTTTGTTTGGCGAAAGGCACTTCAGCGGACAAACCCAAGTTGAGTAATCCCAGCTCAGACTTTATTTTTATTTGATTAGGGATGTCCTTTTTGCCTTGAATATCAATGATACTGGCGACTCGCCCTCCATTTTGAGAGCTAAAGCTTCCTTTGTTGAAACGCACATTGCCAACTACCGCTTCATTAAAAGAAGATACTTTACCAAACAAATGCCCATAGTGATACAATGGAATATTGTCAAACATCACTAAATTCTGACCTGAAGAACCACCGCGGACATTCAAGGTGGTAGCCGTTTCATCGGAAGCGCTGACACCGGGTATTTGCTGCAAAGTCCCAAAAACATCTTTGGGATTCAATCCGCCGGTACCCGTCATGCGGTCGGGTTTGATGATGATGACATCCGGTTCCATTTGCGAAAGCTTAATGCCCGCTAATTGGTTAAAATCTTCACGGACAATGACTTCGGTGATTTCTAATTTCTTTGGGCGCAAGAAAATAACCTTGCAAGGTTGATTAATAAAAAAGGACAGACTCAAGATTTTGGGGGCATAACCGATAAAACTAACAGTCAAATCGTCTGCCGGCACAAAAGGCCCTTCTAAGGAGAAATAACCGAGTGAATCCGCATTGACTCCAATCCCTGTATTTTGGACGGATACAGCGACATGACCCAAGGGCAAACCCGTCTCCATATCAATGACCTGACCACAAGTTTTTGTATAAAATTTTTTGTAAAATTCCGGAGTGACCCGTTTGATAATGATGTTATTATCTAATTTTTCGAAGCCTAGTTGAGAGTCACGCAGCAAGGCGACCAAGTCCTTCTCCAAGTTTTTGTTAGAAAATTCAAAATATTTTATTTTCTTCCCTTCGACCAATTGGACATCGTAAGAAAAAGATACCTGATAGGTCTTTTCGAGGGTCTCAAATAGACGAACTAAAGAAATATTTTTTACAAAGCTTTTTTGTGCAGACAGGGAGCCGTGCGCCAAGACAAGAACCCAGAAAAGGAATATTAATTTTCTTCCAATCAACCGGGCGCGGATGAAACAATTATTTTTTGGAAGAAATTTTAATAAGCCTGTTGTCATTGGTTTTTTGATAGGTCAAATTCATCGCATCACATAAGTAATTCAATGCTTTATCCAGGTTATTGTTGGGTAAAACCCCGGTAAATTGTCTAGAGAGATCAACATTATCCGAATCAATCTCCAAGATATACTGTCTTTGCAATTCTTCAAAGACTTCTTGCAAAGAATTTTCAAAAAACTTGGTCTGCCCATCAAACCAAGCCGGTTTTGATGCACTTACGTCCAAATCTTTGATGCCTTGTGCAGAGATTTTGATGCCTTGACCTTTGGTGATGACTTTAGTTTGTTGTCTATCGGAGACCTTTACTCTGCCTTCAAAGCATTTGACCTGAAAGGTTTCCCCGCGGTCAAAGACATCAAATTGAGTACCTAAGACGCTGGTTTGGCCATGAGGAGATTGAACGGTGAATTTTTCGCCTTTTTGTACTTTAAAAAAAGCTTCACCGGTCAACTGAACAATTCTATGTCTTTTCCACTGCCATTTGGAATAGCTCAATTTAGAACCTGAATTTAAGGTAACTGCCGAGCCATCAGGCAAGGTAACGAGAGCGGTTTGACCTGCATCGGCCGTAAAATCAGCATTTAAGAAGTAGGATGCATACCAAAAACCTACTCCAACAATCAACGCTACAGCCGCTGCGACGCGTAAGATTGTTGGAAATAGGCTTCTATGTTTGGTTTTGATAGTTTTTGGCTGAAGGACGGTTTTTTGCGCAAGCTTCGACCATGCTTCATCCAAGTTCATTGGAGTTAAACTCATACCTTCATAGACATGTAGTGCGTCCTTAAGGTCTTGGATGCCATCCATTTCTGCCAATAAATCGGCTTCGGCAGGCGTGATGTCACCTTCAATCCAACGAGCGAGTAGTGTTTCTTGTGTATTCTGTTTCATAGACATGAGTGATACGAATAGTAAGGAGTTTTCCCTACCGATAATTGTTATAATTTTCGACCGAGTTGTTTTTTTATAATGAGCAAGGCTTTGTGCATTCTTTTTTCGACCGCTTTCACCGAAACATCCAATCTATCGGCAATTTCTGCATATTTCAATTTTTCTATACGACTCATGATAAAAACAGTTCGACTTGCCTCCGGAATCATCGCCAACACAGACTCCAAATAATCTTTAAACTCTTTTTTTTCTAACTCAAATTGCGGGGTAATATGATCGACCATGCTTCTTTTTTCGGTGCGATAGTTCATTTTTACTTTTTGGTGCCTAAAGTGGTCGATGACCTTATTGCCGGCAATCTTATAAAGGAAGCTTTTTACCGTAAGGTGGTCAGCATCTACACATTTTTGCCACAAGGTGACAAAGGTATCTTGGGTAATATCTTCTGCCAAAGCCAAATCCCCGCATTTGGAATAGATAAAATTTCGAATCGACTCCCCATATTGCATAAACACCGCTTGAAAAGCGGCATCTTGACAAAGGTTTTCAAAGTCAACGTTCTTCATAGGTTTTTGGCTTCTCGCAAATATACGCAATTATAAAATACAAAACAAAGCGATGGCCGATTGTCCTGTATATTCGGGTAAGATGGTGATAACGAAAAAATAATTGCTATATTTTTCTTGCCGGGATTTGATTGAATTTTCTTTACTCCT